>JAICUE010000062.1 GCA_025936015.1 Gemmatimonadaceae bacterium | reverse complement strand
CGTCGCGTGGTAGTTGCTGTGTCGCCATGTGCTTCTCCGTCTCACGAAGGTTCTCGTCGTGCGTGGCCGGAGTGTGCTTTCGCAGACGACGTGCCCGTGCGGTGATCACTCGGCGAATACCGCGCAGACCAGCAGTCAATCGCTGTAAGCAGCAAGCGATACGCAGTAAGCGATACGCAGTAGGCGATAAGCAGAAAGCGAACGGCGTCGAGGGTACGCACCCCCAACGCCGTTCGCTCACTGCTTGCAGCTTATCGCTTACTGCCGAAGGCCGCTCACCCCCTGAACGCGCTCAGGTACTTGTAGCTCGCTTCGATCGACGCGAACGAACCGCCCGGCATCTCCGCGGCATTGTCGTGCTCGACGAAGAAATGCTTGATTCCCGCCTGAGCGCGCTTGGCGAAGAGACGGTGCCAGTCGATCGTCCCGCTCCCCACCGGAGCCATCTGGTTGTCCGGCGCGCCGCGTGAATCCTTCACGTGCACGAGCTCGAAACGCCCCGGCTCCTTCGCGAACCAGGTCAGCGGATCCTGCCCCGCCATCGTCGCCCAGTAGAGATCCATCTCCAGCTTCACCAGCGCCGGATCCGTCTCGTCGACGAGGATCTGGTATGGCAGTGTCTCCGTCCCGTTCGCGGCGAACTCGAAGTTGTGGTTGTGGTAGCCCAGCTTGAGCCCCTGGTTCGCCATCTCGCGACCGATGTCGTTGAGCGTCTTCGCCAGACCGTGCCAGTCGTTGCGCATGCTCGGATCGAGGAAGGGGACGACCACGTACTCGTGGCCGATGACCTTGGCCGTCGCGGCGACAGCGGCCGGATCCGCCTGCATCATCTGCAGCGGGATGTGCGACGACGGCGCCGTTAGGCCGTTCGCGTCGAGCATCTGGCGGATCTCGGCCGGACTGTGATTGAAGTAGCCGGCGAACTCCACCTCCTTGTACCCGATACGGGCGACGCGGGCGAGGGTGGCCGCGACGTCCTTCTGCATCTCGTCGCGAACGGTGTACAGCTGCACCCCGATCGGGCCGAGCGATGTGCCGGTCCCCGCGGCTACATCGGCGCCGCCGGCGGCCGCGGTACCCGCGGCCCCCGATCCCGGTGACGGGTTGGTCGCGCACGCGAGCGCACTGATACCGCTGGCCGCCAGCGCAACGCCACCGAGTGTGGCGAGGAATGCGCGGCGGTCCTGCAACGGCTGCTTCGAAGCTTCGTCGGACATGTTGCCTCCGTAAGGGGTCTGCTCCCGGGCGCGAACATGGCGCGCGTGGCGCGGCGGCGCAATGCGCGGGGAACGACGGTAACGCACCAGGCTGGTCTCGCGGCGCGCGGACGCACGATGTACGTTATCGGCCACCATATCCCCACCGTCCCCCGAGCCCTGCGAACATGACCAGTTCTACCGCAGCCCGCCTCGCCCGAACGACCATCGCGCTCGCCGCCGCCGCGATCGGTGGCTGCGCGCCCGCCGCGTCGAAATCCAGTGACAGCACGAGCACCGCAGCGAATACCACAACGAATACCACGACCGCGATGTCGGGCACCGACAGCGCCGCTGGCAGCGTCAGCGCCGCAGCGATCGACACGACCTGGCGCACCCTCGTCGATGGCAAGAGCACCGACGCGTGGCGCGGCTACAAGACGCAGGCCTTTCCGTCGAGCTGGCACCTTGCCGATGGAACGCTGACGAAGAGCGGCAGCGCGGATGACCTGATCAGCCGCGACGAGTTCGGCGACTTCGAGTTGACCTGGGACTGGAAGGTTGCGCCTGGCGGCAATGCTGGCGTCTTCTATCGCGCGACCGAGGAGTACGACAAGGTCTACTGGAGCGGCCCGGAATATCAGCTGCTCGATGACGCGAGACATCCCGATGGCAAGAGTCGCCTGACGTCGGCCGGCGCGGCCTATGGCATCTATCCTTCGCCCGCGGGCATCGTCAAGCCGGCCGGCCAATGGAACTCGTCGCGCATCGTCGCCCGCGGCGCGCACGTCGAGCACTGGCTCAATGGCCAGAAGGTCGTCGACTACGAGCTGTGGAGTCCGGACTGGGAAGCAAAGGTGAAGGCAAGCAAGTTCAGCGCGTATCCCGACTACGGCCGGGCGAAGACGGGACACATCGCCCTCCAGGGCGATCATGACGGTTCGCTGTGGATCCGCAACATGCGCATTCGGGGGCTGCGATGAGCCGCGTCAACGAAGCGATCGCCGACGTGCCTAACGGCCCGGTCGCCGGCGCCCGCGGACGACTCGCGGCGATGATGTTCCTCGAGTACTTCGTCTGGGGCGTCTGGTTCGTGACGATGGGAACCTACCTGTCGCACACGCTGCACTTCACCGACCAGCAGGTCGGCCTCGCCTACGGCGCGACCGCGATCGCCGCGCTGGTGTCGCCCTTCTTCATCGGCGCGGTCGCCGATCGCTTCTTCGACAGCGAGAAGCTGCTGGCCGCGCTGCACATCATCGGGGCGGTGCTGCTCTACTTCGTCTCGCTGCAGAAGGAGTTTTCGACCTTCTATCCGCTGCTGATCGTCTACGCGCTCTGCTTCATGCCGACGCTCAGCCTGACGAACTCGATCTCCTTCCACCACGTGACCGATCCGGGGCGCGACTTCCCGCTCATTCGCGTCCTCGGGACCATCGGCTGGATCGTGGCGGGAATCCTCGTCGGCAAGGTGCTGCACGCCGACGCGCTCGCGCTCCCGCTGCAGCTCGGCGCTGGCGCGTCGCTGCTCCTGGGACTGTACTCGTTCGCTCTCCCGCACACTCCGCCCAAGGCGGCCGGCCGCGGGTTCAGCGTCCGCGACGCGTTAGGCCTGGATGCGCTCTACCTGCTCAAGGACAGGTCGTTCCTGATCTTCGTGATCGGGTCCTTCCTGCTCTGCATCCCGCTCCAGTTCTACTACGCGTTCACCAATCCCTTCCTCAACGAGATCGGCGCACCGGAGCCGGCGTTCATCCAGACCTTCGGCCAGATGTCGGAGCTGTTCTTCATGCTCATGCTCCCGTTCGCGCTCCGCAAGTTCGGGATCCGCGGCATCATGCTCGGCGGGATGCTCGGTTGGGCGCTTCGCTATTTCGCGTTCGCCAACGGCAACATCGGCGCGGGGATGTGGATGCTGTACGCCGGGATCCTCCTCCATGGCATCTGCTACGACTTCTTCTTCGTCGCCGGCCAGATCTACACCGACGAGAAGGCGGGTGCGCAGGTGAAGGGAGCGGCGCAGGGGCTGATCAACTTCGTCACCAACGGCGTCGGCTACTTCATCGGCGCGTGGGTCTCGGGTCGCGTGGTCGAGATGTACCGGACGACCGGCGCCAATGGCGCAGCCGCCCACGACTGGCACGCGATCTGGACCGCTCCAGCGATCGGCGCACTGGTCATCGCGATCATCTTCGCGATCATCTTTCGACCGCGCAGTGCGGCAAACCCGGACGAACCAATCCGTCCTGCGACCGCTCCGGTGACGGCCTGACGCGTGCTGGTTCAACACTGCGACGAGAGATGAGAGAGACTCCGATCGAGAGATGAGAGACGGGAGACGAAACGACGATTGCGGTTACCAGCACACCCGCCGTCGTCGTTGCGCTTAGCAGGTTCTCTAATCTCTCATCTCTCGATCGCGGTATCTCTCATCTCTCATCGCCGTGTTGAAGCCAGTCTCGCGTCTCGCTACAGCTCCCACCCCTTCCGGTACTCGCGCGTGAGATACGCGCTCACCTCCGGCGAGTTCACGGCTTTCATCGCCTCGGCGTCGTAGTTGACCCTCGCCCCCTCGCCCGCCTTCAACGCGACGATCCCGAGCAGCATCGTCTCGGTCAGCGCCGAGGCGTAGTCGAATGGGCAGCTCGCGACCGCCTCGCCCTTGCACGCCTGGGCGAAGTTCACCTCGTGTGGTACGGTGATTCGCGGGACGCTCGTCGGCACCGCGGCAGCTGCCGGTCGCAGCGACTCCGGATAGATCGTCGGATCGTCGCCGTATGTCGCGTAGGTGAGCACGCCCTTGTCGCCGACGAACAGCCCGCCGCCGGTGCCGGCATTGGGGAAGGGCATGTCGTCGGGGATGAAGTGCGGGCGCGGCGGGAGGAGGCTTCCGTCGTACCAGTGCAGCGTCACCGGCGGCTGCGAGCCGCGCGCCGGGAACTCGTAATGCACCGTCGTCGCCAGCGGATACGACGCCCGCTCGAAGGGCATTCCACCCCACGGCGTCGACGAAGCGCTGATGTTCGTCGGCTGTGTCAGGCCTAACGCCCAGTAGGGCTGGTCGATCAGGTGCGCGCCCATGTCGCCGAGCGCGCCGGTGCCGAAGTCGATCCAGCCGCGCCAGCTGAACGGGTGGTAGACGGGGTGATACGGGATCTCGCGGGCGGGGCCGAGGAAGAGGTCCCAGTCGAGCCCGGGCGGGATCGTCTGCGGGTTGTCGGCCATCGCCTTGAGCACGGCGTTGTCGACGGTCCGCATGTTCCAGCGCGGCGGGGCCGGCGGCAGGGGCGGGGTCGCCGCCGGGAGCGGAGCGTTAGGCGGCGTCTGTGCCTTGCTCTGGGCGACACCGGCCTGCTGCTGCGCCGCCTTCGCCCGCGCCGCTTCCTGCGCCTTCTGCTGCGCGACGTCCTGGCCGGGGCGGGGAATTCCCTGCGCCCAGTACCGCTGCGGACGGTCGGTCCAGACGTGCACCTCGCGTACCGGCCCGATCACCCCGGCGCCGATCAGCTCGACGATGCGCCGCGTCCCGTCGCGCGAATGGCCCTGGTTCCCCATCTGCGTCACGCGTTTCGTCTCGCGGGCGGTGCGCGCGAGCAGTCGTGCCTCGTACACCGAGTACGTCAGCGGCTTCTGCACGTAGACGTGCTTCCCCGCGCGCATCGCCGCGACCGCCACCTGGGCGTGGGTGTGATCCGGTGTCGCGATCACCACCGCATCCACCCCCTTCTCCTTGTCGAGCATCTGCCGGAAGTCCTTGTACTTCCGCGCCTTCGTGTACGCGTCGCGAAGCCGCACCGCGTCAGGGTCGGGTCCGGCCGCCCCTTTCCGCGGCCGCAGCCGTTCGGCCAGCGACCGCTCGACGTACGCGTAGTCGACATCGCAGACCGCGACGATGTTCTCGTCGAGGAACTGCGACATGTTCTCCATTCCCATCCCGCCGATCCCGACGAACGCGACGTCGAGCTTCGTGCTCGGCGCCCGGTACCCCGGCCCGCCGAGCACGAACCGCGGCACGATCATCGCGCCTAACGCGGCCTTCGCGCTGTCCTCGAGGAAATCGCGGCGGGTGTAGCGCTTGTCGGCCATGTGTGTTCCTCGCCTGTGTGAAGGACTGCCTAACGACCCGTCCACTCCCCCCGCGCCACCGCCGGGCGGAACGTGTCGAGCCCCGGCGCCGGGAAGTCGATCGTCCGGCCTTCTTCAGCGCTCTTGTACGCGGTCATCAGCATCTGCACCACCTCGACGCCGTCGGCGAAGGTCAGCCGCGGCTCTTCCTTGCCGAGGAACACGCGCGAGAAGTGGCGGTCCTCGGCCTCGTAGCCGTACGCGATCGGCTCGCTCGGCACCACCGGCATCACCCCTGATTCCGCGTTCTGCTTCTCGACGAGGTCCTCGCCCGCCTTGCCCTTCACTTCGCGGGAGAAGAAGAGCTCGAGCCCGGAGTCGAGGGAGTTCCAGCGCATCGAGTACTCGGGACCGAGGAGCTCGGCCGAGAGCCGCAGCCCGGCGCCGACGTAGCTCCACGACGTGGTCGCCTCGCCTAACGCGATGGTGCCGTCGGCGGTCTCGAACTCGATCATGACGCTGGCGAAGTCTTCCGATGGCTGCCTGGTATAGTCGACGCCCATCGTCTTCTTCAGCTGCGCGGCGTACTCGGGGCGCGACCACTTCAGGCTGGCGATGTGGGCGGTCACCCGCTTCGGCTTGACCGTGCCTAACGCCTGCTTCGGGTCGGTCAGCAGGTGGCGGACGAGCAGCGCCGAGTGGCACATCATGTCGTTCAGCACCCCGCCGCCCTGCATCTCCCCCTTCCAGAACCAGGGCGCGTGCGGCCCCGAGTGTTCCTCGGCGGCCCGGGCAAGGTAGGGGCGGCCGGTCGTCGCCGCGCCGCGCGCCCAGAGCAGGTTGTGCCCGAACTCGACGTGTGGCGCGAACAGCTGGTTCTCGAGATAGCCCGTCTTGAGGCCGACCCGATCGACGAGCTCCTTCACCTTCTTCGCCTCGGCGAAGTTGCGGGCGAGCGGCTTCTCGCAGGCGATCCCCTTCAGCGTCCCCTTGCCGCTCTCGATCGCGCTGACGATCTCCTCGATGTTCTCGATCCGCGCCTGGTTCGGTCCGGTCACCCAGAGCGCGTCGATCTTCGGATCGGCGATCATCTCGGTGATCGAGCGATAGGCCTTTGCGTCGCCGACGTCGAGCGAGCGGGCGAGTGCGGCCGCCTCGCCGGCGTTCTTCGCGTTCGGGCTCCAGACGCCGAGGACGTCGGCGTCGCGCACGCCGCGCCAGGCCTGGATGTGGAAGCGGGCGTTGAAGCCGCTGCCGACGAAGCCCACCCCGAGTCGTGCGTTAGGCATGATTGGTCCTCAGGAGTTGCGCTGGGCGGCGAGTGCTGCATCGTACTCGGCGTAGCTGACGCCGAGCTTCCGGGTGGCTGATTCGGGGCATCCGTTCCAGTTCGGGTTGAAGACATTGCCAACGTACTGCAGGTCCTTCCAGCCGATCGCGCTCGAGTAGAAGCCGGAGGCGATCGAATCGCGGAAGCGATTGAAGAAGGCGACACCGACGCTCATCGCCGGCGCGGCCTTCTTCGGCCAGGCGATGTCGTCGAGCACGGCACGACGCTGCGCGTCGGTCGCGCCGACGAAGCTCGTGCCGAACCGATGCCGGCACTCGGTGTCGAGCCAGGCGAGCCCACCGCGCATCGCCAGGCGCGACGCGTCGCTGGTCGTCTCGTCCATCAGCATGTAGTCGACGAACTCCGGCGCCTTCGCGTCGGTCGCGCTGCCGGAATGATCGTCCCGCGGGATGAGGTAGTCGGCGAGCAGGCGGACGGTGCGCCACTCGCGCGGAGTGAAGAACCTGGTCACGTAGGCCGTGTCGACCGTGGCCGGGAGCGTCTCGACGAAGCGGGCCGCCCGCTCGGCGGCGGTGACGTTCCAGCCTAACGCGGCGAAGACCGGCGCCATCCCCATCAGTCGCAGCGCGTCGCGACGCCCCGGAATCTCCGGCGCATCGTCGGCGAGGTGGTCGTCCCGCGCCGCGTCGATCTCGTGGTCGCTCACAGTGCACCCGCCTTGCGTTGGTTGGTGATGTAGTCGCTGGTGCGCCAGGCGAGGGCGAGGATCGTCCACGTCGGGTTCTTGTCGGCCTGCGTCACGAACGGTCCACCGTCGGCGACGAACAGGTTCTTGCAGTCGTGCGCGCGGCAGTTGGCGTCGAGCACCGACTTGTTCGGATCGTTTCCCATCTGCGTGCAGCCCAGCTCGTGGATGATCTGGCCGCCGGTGGCGATCCCGTAGCCCTGCTCGCGGGTCGGCATCGGCTGGCGGACCTCGCCACCCATCTCGGCGATGAGCGAGCGGAAGGTCTGCTGCATGTGGCGAATCTGGTTGTACTCGTGATCGGTGAATTCCCAGTGGAAGCGAAGCACCGGGATCCCCCACCGATCGACGACGGTCGGGTCGAGCTCGCAGTACGAGTTCTCGTTAGGCAGCATCTCGCCGCGCCCCGAGAAGCCGATCTGGGCGCCGTAGTACTTGCGGTAGTCCGCCTTCAGCTGCTTGCCGTAGCCGCCGCCGCCCGGGTAGTTCTGGATCCCGCCTAACGCGCCGTACTCGGGCTGCGAGATCCCGCCCCAGACCTCGATGTGGTAGCCGCGCGGGAAGTCGAGCTTGGCGTTGTCGAGCCACCACGGCATGTACACGTGCATCCCGCCGACCCCGTCCTCGTTGTGCGGGACGTGATCGACCATCGCCGGGATGAAGCCGGCGACGTCGGTGCCGGTGGTGTCAGTGAGCCCCTTGCCGACTCGCCCGCTCGAGTTGCCGAGCCCCTGCGGAAATGCCGAGGACTTCGAGTTGAGCATGATGCGCGCGGACTCGCACGCGCTCGCCGCGAGGACGACGACCTTGGCGCTGACGTGGCGATCCTCGCCGCTGTGCTTGTCGATGTAGGTCACGCCGGTCGCGAGCCCGTCCTTGCCGACCGTCACCTCGCGCGCCATCGCGTTGGTGATGAGCGTGAGGTTGCCGGTCGCGAGCGCCGGCCCGATCAGCACGTCGGGGCTGGAGAAGTTCGACTTCGTCGCGCAGCCGCGATTGCACTGTCCGCAGTAATGACAGGCAGCGCGTCCAGGCTTGGCCTGGGTGAGAATCGAGAGTCGCGACGGGATGCATTTCACGCCGAGCTTGTCGGCGGTCTTCTTGACGAGGAGCTCGTAGCAGCGCGGCTTCGGCGGCGGCAGGAAGCGGCCATCGGGATTGTTGCGCATCCCCTCGTGGCTGCCGAAGACACCGATCAGGTCGTCGATGCGATCGTAGTACGGCGCGACGTCGTCGTAGGTGATCGGCCAGTCGTCGCTCATTCCGTCCTTCGTCCCGCCCTTGAAGTCGTCGGGCCCGAAGCGGAGCGAGATGCGCCCCCAGTGGTTCGTGCGTCCGCCGAGCATGCGGCCGCGCCACCAGCGAAACTTGGAACCGGAGGCGACGGTGTACGGCTCCCCCTCGATGTCCCACCCGCCGTCGCAGGCGTCGAACTCGCCGAACGGGCGCCTAACGCTCGACGCCCCGCGCCGCGGCGATGCGTACGCCGGCATCAGCATCTTCGAGTTCTTCGAGGCGAACCATTCCGCGCCGGCCTCGAGCATCACTACCTTCGCGCCCGCTTTCGTCAGGGCGTATGCCGACATCCCCCCGCCGGCACCAGAGCCGACGATACAGACGTCATAGACCGTTGTCGATTTCGTGCGAGCCTGCAACGTTCACTCTCCGGGCCGAATCGACGAAGAAGCTACGCGATGGAGCGAAGGGCGCAACCGGTGGGGAGAAGGGGCGGAACTGCACTGCGGTGATTTTTACAGGAGGCACGGAGGACGCGGAGGGTTTACCGAAAAGCGCTTTGGGGGACTCGACGTTCAAAGGAATCCGAAGGCAGTCAGTGTACCTGCCTTGTTTTAACAACTTCATGGTATGTGCTTCGAGGCACCCAGACGCAACACCGCGATGCAGGCATTGCAGCCCCGCCTCCGATCAAACCCTCCGCGTCCTCCGTGCCTCCTGTAAAAAAAAACCGCCGTCACCGCGCATCGAGCCGCCGGTCAGTGCCCCGTGCGCTCGATGGTCTTTCCCGAGAAGTTCTCCGTAGTCACGTCCTTCCCGCCGTTCAGCGATTTCACGTAGGACACGAGCATCCAGATCTGGTCCGGTGCGATCGTGCTCCCCCACGCGGGCATGCCGTCGGGGCGGCCCTGGTAGATCGACTCGAACAGCTCCGAGTCCTCGCCCCCGAAGTGCCACCGGCCATCGGCGAGGCTCGGGCCCATCGCACCGCTGCCGTCGGCCCCGTGGCAGTCGAGGCAGTTGTACGAGACGAACAGCCTCGCGCCGGTCGCGATCGCGGCGGCATTGCCTGCATACGGGTTGTGCAGCGTCACGCCGCGCGGCGCGGTCTGCCCGGGCCGAATGTGCTCGGGATGGACGATGATGTGCTGCGTCGAATCAGCCGCGATCGGCAGCGGCTGGACGACGGCGCCGATCGCGCCGTGCCGGCTGCTCTCGCCCGGCGGGGACTCCGCGGCCTGCGACTCACGGCACGCCTGCACGATCAGCGCTGCCGCGGATAGCGCGGCCATGGTCCAGCCGATTCGAGCCTTCGTCATCATCGTCAGGCACCTCTGGTCGTGGTCAACTGATCGCCGTCAATCGGTTGTCGAAATCGGGGAGCGCTTCGGTCGTGGCGGGATGCCACCCGCCCGGATCGATCTCGCTCAAGTTGTATTCCATCGCCGGGGCGAGGAGCTCGATGCGGTGCTCCCAGACGGCGCGGAGTGTCGAGTAGATCTCGACGCCGCGATCGACGTCCGCGCGCGTCGTGATTCCCGCCTCACGCAGGCGCCCGAGTGCCGCGAGGTAGCGGCGGCGCCAGCGTTCG
>JAICUE010000367.1 GCA_025936015.1 Gemmatimonadaceae bacterium | reverse complement strand
GGTTGTCGAGGCGGCTGGAGAGTGCGCGTCGCCGCGCGGAACGTGGGACAGGGGCGCTCCGGGGTCATGGCGCACAGGCCGTGGCGGCGGAAGTAGCAGTCTTCGCACGTCGGAGCGTTCTGCCGGGTCATTGAGGGCCTTTCGGGGGGTTCGCTGTCAGGTGGCGGGAGTGCGATGGTACGACCGCCCAGAACCGTCGAAAAGGGCTTGTCTAAACGGAAAACGCGCACTTTCCGGCAAGTTCTAGGGAGGAGAAATCTGCCGTTTACGCGGCGGTCAACGGAGTGTCGCCAGCGCGCGCAACGCCTGTGGAAAGTTCTTCACAGCGATGATCCGGAGCCCGTGCGCGTAACGCTTCGCCTCTTGCGCGTTGTCCCCAGCAGGCACGAGAAATGCGTCCACATGCGCCTGGCGCGCGCCGATCGTCTTCTGCTTGACCCCGCCGATCGAGCCGACGGAGCCATCAGGAAGGATCTCTCCCGTCGCAGCGATCTTGTGGCCGCGGACGATGTTCCGCCCGAGCTCCTGGAGGATGCCGAGTGCGAACGCGAGCCCAGCGGACGGGCCGCCGACGTCACCGGCATCGATCCTCACGTCCACCGGGAGATGGATGTCGACAGCAGGTCGGAGCGTGATGCCGACGACCGCGCGGTCGGTCGCCGGCTCCGAAATCGTCTTGACCCTCACCACGCGGGCGGCACCCACTCGGCGGATCGAGAACGCGACGGTGTCACCGGGCTTATGGCCCGCCATCGCCGTGATCACGTCGCCGGGCGTCTTCACCGGCTTTCCGTCGATTGCCGTGATGATGTCGTCGGGATCGAGCCTGCCGACCGCCGGAGTGCCGCTCACGATCTGGTCGACCGTCGCGCCGATCGGAGTCTGGACAACCTTTTTGCCGTCCGCGCGTAACGCGACCGCCGCTGCGACCTCCTGCGAGTTGAGCATGTCCTGGATGTCGATCTGACGCCGCTCCGCTTCACCGCCGCCCGGCGGGTTGATCTCGCTCGCGGGGTAGAGGTCGGCACCTTCATGCAGGCCGCCGAAGAGGCGCTCGATCAGCTTCGCCTTCCGCAGCTTGATGTCGACGAAGTAGATGCCTCCGTGCGTCGGATCGTGCCCGCCGGGGACCGTGATGAGCGGAGCGACCGGATGCGCCTTGTCAGGCAGGAAGATGTAGTCGTCGGACGGGAGGATCAGCAGCGCGCCGACGATCGCGACGAGCACCAGCCCGGCGACGAACGCCGCCGTGCTCGAGAAGAGCTTTCTCACAGAAGCCCGCGGGACATGCCGCCGTCGACGACGACCGTCGTGCCGCTGATGTACGCGGCCCGCGCCGAGGCGAGGAAGCAGACGACGTCGCCGAACTCGCGGGGCGTCCCGATACGGCCGATCGGGATCTGCGCCATCTCCTCCACCGGCGGCCCGCCTTCGCCATAGACCTCGGTCATGCGTGGTGTGTCGATCCGGCCCGGCGCGACGCAGTTCACGGTCACGCCGCTCGGCCCGACCTCGCGGGACAGCGTCTTCAGCCAGCCGACGAGCCCGGGCCTGATCGCGTTCGAAAGCGCGAGGTGCGCCGTCGGCTCTTTCGCGGTCAGCGATGTGATCGCGACGATGCGGCCCGCCTCGCTCTGTTCGAGATGCGGCCGGCACAAGCGCACGAGCCGCACGGCGGGGGCGAGAAGAAGCTCGAAGGCCGCTTCGAGCCCCTCGTCGGTCACGTCGCCGGCTTTGCCGGCGGGAGGCCCGCCCGAGTTCCAGACGAGGATGTCGATGCCGCCGAACGCCTCGAGCGTCTTTGCGACCAGCCGCTCGAGATCGGCCACGTTGGTGACGTCGCCTCGCACCGCCAGCGCGCCGATGCGGTCGGCGTCACGCTCGAGCTGCTCGCGGCGCCGCGCGAACATGGTCACGTTGGCGCCTTCCTCGGCGAGTGCCTCCGCGGCGGCGAGGCCGAGGCCGGACGAGGCTCCGCAGACAATCGCCGTCCTGCCGCGAAGACCGAGATCCATGCGGTGGGACGGTAGCGGCTCTCTACCCCGACGCGTACTCGAAGTCGACCGCGAACGCGCAGTTGCCGCTGAGCTGCCAGCGGAACGGATCGTCGTCGACGTCGAAGCGGTCGGCCGTGTACTCGGTGCCCGCTCGCTCGTACCCCGGGATGCCGCACGCGACCCGTTCCGCCGTCTCGAACGGCTTGGTCGCGTCGAGGTGCACGGCTTCGCCGATGCGCAGGCTCGTCCCGTCGAGCTCGATCGCGCTCACGCGCACATCGATGACGTTCCGCGGCTTCCGGATCCACGGCAGCCGCATCACGTCCCCGCCCACCTCGCCCAGGAAGATCTCTTCGAGCGCCGCCCGCTGAGCCTTGTCACCGCGATCGTCGACGTGCAGGACGATGCTCCACGGCGAGCCGGGCTCGTCGTCGTCGTACCGAATGACGAGCGCGGTCGCGAGCCCCGACAGGTCGACGTCGTCGAAGTGCCCGTCGTCGATGCGCCACGACAGCGCGCCGTAACAGATGCCGTGCGTCGACCGACCGCCGGGAACGGTGCCGATCATCCGGCACGGGCAGATCGCATCGCAGTTGCACGATTCGAAGTACGCGCCCGCGATGCGCCAGGTCATGGCTGTTCTCGGCACGGCTGGTGCCAGGCACCGTGACCACTCACGCACGCGAGTGTGACGGAAGTGCGACAACTCCTGCGTGGGTGCGAGGCGGCGCTGAGACATGTCCGGTGCCAGGCACCGTGGCCACTCACGCACGCGAATGTGACAGAAAGCCACATTTCGTCCACACGGTGCGGACGCCGCCTACGCCGCGAGCACGCCGACCACGTCGCGCACGGCGTCGGCGCTCTTCGCCAGAGCCGCTTGCTCCTCGTCGTCGAGGTCGACCTCGTAGATCTCCTCGATGCCGGAGCGGCCGAGCTTGACCGGTACGCCCATGTACAGGCCGTCGATCCCGTACTCGCCCTCGAGGTACGCAGTGCACGGGAGCACGCGCTTCTCGTCCAGGAGGATCGAGTCGACCATTTGTGCGCACGCCGCGCCGGGCGCGTACCAGGCGGAGGTCCCGAGCAGCTTCACGATCTCGCCGCCGCCGACGGCAGTCCGCTCGACCATCGCCTGGATCCGCTCGGCGGAGACGAGCTTCCGCAGCGGGACGCCGCCGACCGTCGTCGACGAGATGACCGGGACCATCTGGTCGCCGTGGCCGCCGAGCACGAGCGCCTGCACGTCCTTCACCGACGCGTTCGTCTCCATCGAGATGAACGTGCGGTAGCGCGCGGTGTCGAGGATGCCCGCCTGCCCGAACACGCGTTCCTTGGGGGAGCTCGAGGCGCTCTTCGCGACGTGGCACATCGCATCGAGCGGGTTCGAGAGCACGATGATGATCGCGTCGGGCGACGACCCGACGATCTGCTCGGTCACCGACTTGACGATCTTCTCGTTCGTCTGCACGAGGTCGTCGCGACTCATCCCGGGCTGCCG
>JAICUE010000222.1 GCA_025936015.1 Gemmatimonadaceae bacterium | reverse complement strand
TCGCATTGCTCCCATTCTCCGGTGCGAGCATCGCTATCGACGTGGCAGCGCCTCGCCGACCATGTCACCGGCCCGCTGGAGGACCGCCTTCGCGTTCGCGTACGATATCGTCTGCAGCGCGTCGATAATCGACATCCAGCGACAGGCGGTGATCCCCTCCGCGCGCTGCGGACAAGTCACCGTCGACGCGGTTTCCATCAGGTAGAAGTGACAGACCTTGTGGATCAGCCGGCCGCGGAAGCGAAAATACCAATCGATCGTGTCGATCTCGCCTCGCAGCTCCAGCCCTTCGAGACCGGTCTCCTCCCGGACCTCCCGGAGTGCCGCGGCATCGGGCAGCTCTCCGTCCTCGAGATGCCCTTTCGGAAAGCCCCAGTTCCGATAGCTGTCCCTGATCAGCAGGAACACCGGATCGCTCCCCGGCCCCACGCGGTAGACGACCCCGCCGGCGGACGTTTCCCGCGTGGCGCGCGAGCGCGACGTCACCTCGCCCCCGCGACGAGTGTCGGGCTGTCGAGGTGCGCGCGTCCTTCGATGAACTGGCGGACGACAGGGTCGCTCGTACGCTGGATTTCTTCGACGGTCCCGACCTGCCTAACGCGTCCCTGATAGAGCATTGCGATACGGGTACCGACGGTGTACGCGCTGCGCATGTCGTGGGTGATGACGATGCTCGTGACACCGAGCTTGTCGCGCATGCGAACCATCAGGTCGTCGATGACGGCGCTCGTCACCGGGTCGAGGCCGGTCGTCGGCTCGTCGTACAGCATGTATTTCGGGCGGAGCGCCACGGAGCGCGCAATGCCGACTCGCTTGCGCATCCCGCCCGACAGCTCGGCGGGAAATTTTCCCTGGACGCCGGGAAGATCGACGAGGTCGAGGGCTTCGTCGACGCGTTGACCGATCTCGCGCTCGTCGAGCTCGCCCTGCTTGCGCAGGCCCATCGCGATGTTGTCGCCGATCGTGAGCGAGTCGAACAGGGCGGCGAACTGGAAGACGTAACCGATGCGCGCGCGCAGCTTGTAAAGCTCCCGGCGCGGCAGCCGCGGCACCTCGAGCCCATCGACAATCACTTCGCCAGAATCCGGCTCGAGCAAGCCGACGATATGCTTGATCGCGACCGACTGCCCCGTGCCTGAGTAGCCGATGATGACCATCGTTTCACCCTCGAGAACATCGAGAGTGAAACCATTCAACACCTGCTTCGGGCCGAAGGCCTTGTGAACATCGACGAGCCGGATCATCGACGCAATTTGTGATCTTGTCGTGCGATGCGGCAAGTGAGATTCTCGCGGCGACTCGAGTCGAGAACGCCGCGAAGTCATGCGCGACCTGGATCACAACGACAAAGGGTCGCTTCTCGGGAAGAGAAGCGACCCTTCGTGCTGCAACTCGCCGCTCAGATCAGGCGGCGAAGCTGCCCAGTGCCCGCCCGACGTCGCCTTCGCGCAACCGCTTGAGCGCGCGATCGCGAAGCTGACGCACGCGCTCGCGCGTCACGCCGAGCATCGAGCCGATCTCCTCGAGCGTATGCTCGCGACCACCCTCGAGACCAAAGTACAGACGCAAGACCTTCGCATCGCGCGGCGGCAGCGTGCCGAGCGCCTGCTCGATCTCGTCGGTCAGGAAGCGGTTCATCGCTTCCTCCTCGGTGTCCGGCATCTCGTCGGCCACAAACCGCTCGATGAGCGAACGATCGCCATCGGGATCCATCGGCGCGTCGAGACGGACATCGCTCGTGTTCAACGCTGCGAGCGACTGCACGACCTCGGTCGAAAGCCCGGTCAGCTGGGACAGCTCTTCCGGCGTCGGCTCACGATTCAACTTCTGTCGGAGGATCTCGCTCGCCTTGATAATGCGAGAAAGGTCCGCGGTGCGATTCAGTGGCACCCGGACCGTCCGACCCTGGCGCGCGAGCGCCGAGAGGATCGCCTGACGGATCCACCAGACCGCATACGAGATGAACTTGACCCCCTGATCCGGATCGAACTTCCGGGCAGCGGTGAGCAATCCGACATTTCCCTCGCCGATCAAGTCGATGAGAGGAAGACCACGATTCTGGTACTTTTTCGCCACGGAGATAACGAACCGCAGATTGCGCTTCACGAGCTCCTGGAGCGCATCCGGATCGCCTGCACGAATCTTCCTCGCCAGCTCGATCTCCTCCATGCCCTTGAGCAGGGGATACGTGCTGACTTCGTAGAGATACTGATCCAGGATGTCGCGCTCGGGCTCGTTTGGCGCGATGCCCGCCGGCGCTGACCGGCGGCGGCGCTTCACTTCTGTCATTTTCTTGCCCTCAACGTCCTGCGCGTGAATGATGTATCGGACGCGGCGCACTCGCGCCGCCATATGTCATCGGTGCTGCAGCCCGAGCAGTTCTGCGGGAGCTCCGATCTCCTGGATCACCTGCGCCCCGATCGAGTTGGAAAGCGCTGCAAAATACCGGCCTGACTGGTTTACGCCAGCCCTGAATTTCTTGACACCGTACCTACCCCTGACTACACTTCGAGTTTCCAGGCGGAACACTTGTCTCCGCTCGGACGAGGGGGCGTAGCTCAGTTGGGAGAGCGCTTGAATGGCATTCAAGAGGTCAGGGGTTCGATTCCCCTCGCCTCCACCTCCCGATGACGAAAGTTGTCGTCGGTCGGTCCTCCCGCAGTTCGAGTGTCGACCTCCCCGGTCGAATGTTCGAGCGATGGGCTCCGGACCAATGCGGGAATAGCTCAGTTGGTAGAGCACAACCTTGCCAAGGTTGGGGTCGCGGGTTCGAGTCCCGTTTCCCGCTCTGCATGCCGAATGCGGATGAGTCGCGCGTCGCTCTCGAGCGGGCGCAACCTGTCGCAGGAACGAGCGGGGCGTGCTTCAAGTTCCATGCTCCCGGGCGTGGGTTTGCGCGGTTAGCTCAGTTGGTTAGAGCGCCACGTTGACATCGTGGAGGTCACAAGTTCGAGTCTTGTACCGCGCACTGCCTCACGGTCGACGGACCGTGAGGCAGTTTTTTTCCCTTCCCCGCACTGGGCGGCGCGCTGCTTGCCATTGAGCGAGCCATGCGAACGTCGCCGCTCGATTCGACCGGACACCATCAGGTTCGCGGATGATCGGGCAGACGTCGCACCTTCCCGAAGAGCTGCGACGTGGGCTTGGCAGCCCGATCCGGTGGCGCTTGCTGCTGGCGCTGATCATCATCAGCGGAATCGCGCTCCTGCATCGGATCGACGCGCTTCTGCAGCGCGACTATGGACGCGAAGCACTCGCACAGGCCGTGCAGGCGGATGCACTCATCGAGAGCGCCGTCTCGCAGCGCACACAGCTGCTGACCACCCTCGCGGCGCTGACCGCCTCCGCGCACGGCAGCCGCGATGAGTTCGAGCGCTTCGACGTGCTCGCCAACGAGATTCGTCGCGAGATGCCGGACATCGCGATGGTGTACCTCCTCGACCCGCGCGGAGCCGTGCGACTGGCGCGGGGCGAGGAAGTGCTTCCCGGCGGCAAGCTCGCGCATCGCGCGTTTCCACTCCGCGCCCCGGCGATGCGACAGGCCGCCGAGCAGCACGGGGTTGCGGCGACCGCGCCGCTCACGCTCGCGAGTGGCGAGCCGGGAACCCTGCTCTACGTCCCGATCCTCGATGGGGACCGCCTAACGGGTTACGTCGCCGGCGCGTTCGCGTACGAGGGGTTGTTCACCCGCGCGTTCGCCGGCCAGCTTCGCGGGCGCTTCGCCTGGCGAGTCCTCGATGAGCGCAGCGACGTGATCGCGACGTCAGCCCGGTACCCGACCCACATTGCGCGAGTCATAACACGGCCACTCGCTCTTCCGGGCGGCCACGGCTGGACACTCGAAGTCGCGATCGAGAGTATGCAGCCGCTGATCGCCCGCACGCTCAACTGGACGACTGGCGCGATCGTCCTCTTGCTCGTGACGTTCCTCGCGTTGCGCGAGGAGTTTCGTGCGCGCCGGTTCGCCGCCTATTCGCGAGACCTCGAACTGCTGTCGCGCGACCTTCTCGATGCAAACATGCGACTCGAGGAGCGCTCGCAGCAGATTGCCGAGGCAAACCGGGCGAAGTCGCGGTTCCTCGCGAATGTCAGCCACGAACTCCGCACGCCGCTGAACGCGATCGTCGGCTACAACGCCCTCGCGCTCGACGGGATGTTCGGCGAGCTCCCACAACCGCTGCGTTCGTCGCATCAACGAGTCCAGGCCGCGGCCGACCATCTGCTGAGCCTCGTCAACGACGTGCTCGACCTCTCGAAGATCGAGGTCGGTCGCATGGACCTCGAGCCCGAGCCAGTCGACCTCGATGCGGTCCTCGACGGCGTCGCGACCGTCATCGAGCCGGCGGCCGACGCGAAAGGACTGCGCGTCGACGTCGTCGTCGCGCGCGACCTGCCGCAAATCGAGACAGACCCGCGCCATCTCCGGCAGATCCTCCTCAACCTCGCCGCGAACGCGATCAAGTTCACCGAGCGCGGGTCGGTCACCATCGTTGCGAAACGTCTCGATGACACGATCACGATCGCGGTCGAAGACACGGGGATAGGAATCGGCGAGGCCGATCTCGAGCGAATCTTCGAGGAGTTCGAGCAAGTCCGACCGAGTGGACGCGGCGACTCGATGCAGCGCGGCACCGGTCTCGGGCTTGCGATCGCGCGAAAGATGGCGCGCCTCCTCGGCGGCGATGTGACCGTGGTCAGCCAGGCCGGTCGCGGATCATGCTTCACGCTCACTCTTCCTATCGCCCCAGCCACGGCGGCGGCGTCCGATTCGTCGATGCCGATTGCGAAGAGTGTCGAGTCCGAGCTGCGTTCGACGAGCGATGCGGACGTGACGCATGGGGCGCACGCGGGACACGACTCGCCGGACGTGAACGCGTTCGAGAATGACGTGATGCACGCTCGCGGCAGCGAGCAGCTCCATGACGGACATAGCATGCCGGATGATGCTGCGATACGCCGCGAGCCCGGCGCGCGGGGTTGACTGACTCTCGGGCGCGGACTAGGTTTCCCCTGCTTCGGACGAGACTCGCTGGCAGTTACCCAGTTGGTGCTCATCGGAAGTTTGCGCAGTTTCTGGCGCCCGTAGCTCAATTGGATAGAGCATCTGACTACGGATCAGAAGGTTGGGAGTTCGAGTCTCTCCGGGCGCACTGCGTGCCTTGCTGGAACGAATGTCTGAGGAATGTCGGCGGGGCGTAGCGTAGCCCGGTAGCGCGCCTGCTTCGGGAGCAGGAGGTCGCTGGTTCAAATCCAGTCGCCCCGACCATCTTGAGAAACGGGCTCGCGGAGCCCGTTCGTGTTTG
>JAICUE010000232.1 GCA_025936015.1 Gemmatimonadaceae bacterium | reverse complement strand
GCGGCGACCTGGGCGTCGGCGTCGGCGCGGAACTCGCCGGATGCCTGGCCCTCCTCGATGATCTTCGTCAGGAGTCGCCAGCCGCGGAGCGGGCCGGATCGCAGCCACTCGCGCCTAACGGCGGGCGCGTCGGCGCCGATTCCCTGGAGCAGCGCGTGGATCCGCCGGCGGGCGGGGTCATCGCTGCCGAACCCTTCCATCACGAAGGCGCGGATCCGGTCCGCCGCCGACATCTCGGCCGAGCGCTTCAGCTCGTCGAGCCGGCCGAACGCTCGCTCGTGGTAGTGTTCGATCGCGCGGAGGAGGAGCTCTTCCTTCGTGCTGAAGTAATGATAGATCGTGCCCTTCGTCACGCCGGCCGCTTCGGCGATCTCGTCGAGCCTGGTGTTGCGATAACCCTTCTCGGCGAAGACGGTCAGCGCCGCGTCGAGCAGCTCCTGCGGCCGCGCTTCGGGGCGGCGCTCCCAGCGTAACGACTTGGTGCTCGACATGCTGCGCGGCGGCTTCCTCCGGTGCGGACGCCCGTTTCTGTCACCCGTTGAAACTATTATACCGGCAAGTATATTACAACAGGGCAACGACGGTCGAATCAGGGCAGAATGAACGAGTCAGGCGAAGAGACATCAGGAGCACTGGTGGCGGCGGGAGCGACGGGGGTCGTCGACGAGCCGCCGCCACAGCATGTCGAGCCGCACGCGCACGCCGTCAGGCATCCGCGGCGGCGCGGCGCCGAGCACAAGTACCTGATCGCGTTCGCGGTCGTGCTCGCGGCGATCATGCAGGTGATCGACAGCTCGATCGTCAACGTCGCGCTCCCCGACATGATGGGGAACCTCGGCGCGAACCTCGACGAGATCGCATGGGTCTCGACCGGGTACATCCTCGCGAGCGTGATCATCATTCCGCTCACCGGCTGGCTCGGCGACATGCTCGGCCGGAAGCGGTACTTCGTCGGCTCGATCATCCTCTTCACGATGTCGAGCGTGTTCTGCGGCGCCGCCCACTCGTTAGGCGCGCTCGTCCTCTGGCGGATCATCCAGGGGCTCGGCGGCGGCGCGCTGATGACCGTGTCGCAGGCGGTGCTGTTCGAGTCGTTTCCCCCAGAGGAAGCGGGGACGGCGATGGCGCTGTTCGGGCTCGGCGTGATGGTCGGGCCGACGATCGGCCCGACGTTAGGCGGGTTCCTCGTCGACAACTACGGCTGGCCGTGGATCTTCTACATCAACGTCCCGGTCGGCATCACCGCGGCGGCGATGATCGCGGCGTATGTGCACGACCCCGTCGACCAGCGGAAGCCGCCGGTGATCGACTACCAGGGGATCGCGCTGCTCGCGGTGAGTGTCGGCGCCATTCAATACGTGCTGGAGCACGGCCAGCGCGAAGACTGGTTCGACTCGCGCTTCATCACGACGCTGACGGTGATCGGCGCGGTCGGCGGGATCGCCCTCGTCTGGCGCGAGCTCACCGCCGAGCATCCGGTGATCGACTTCCGCGTGCTGAAGCACCGGCAGATGTGGGTCGGGACGCTGCTCGGCGTCGTGATGGGCGTGGGACTGTACGCGATGTCGTTCACGCTGCCGGTCTTCCTGCAGAACGACCTGCACATGACCGCCGAGCAGACGGGCTTCGTCCTGCTCCCGGGCGCGATCGCGACGGCGGTGTCGATGGCGGTCGTCGGCCGGTTGACGAACAAGTTCGATCCGCGGATCCTGATCACGATCGGCGCGCTGATCTTCGCGCTCGCGGCGTGGAAGCTCTCGCTGATCACCGGCCTCAGTGGCAAGGAAGATTTCTTCTGGCCACTGATCTTCCGCGGCACGGGACTCGGACTGATGTTCGTCCCATTGACGACCATAACGCTGGCCGAGCTCTCGCCGAAGGAGCTCCCGCAGGGTGCGGGGCTGTACAACTTCTTCCGACAGTTAGGCGGATCGTTCGGCATCGCCGCGATCGCGACGCTGGTCGCGCGGTACACGACGCAATTCCGGGCGATCCTCGGCGAACACCTTGTCTCGTCCGACCCGATGACCCTGTCGCGGGTCGAGATGCTGACGCGCGGAATGATGTCGAAGGGCGCCGACATGATGACCGCCCGCGCGCAGGCACTGCGGTTGCTCGACGCCCAGCTCTTCGGTCAGGCGAGCGTCATCGCCTACTCGCACATCTATGTATTGGCAGCGCTGGCGATCCTGCTCCTGATCCCGCTGCTGCTGCTGGTGCGGACGACGAAGAACGCAGCCGGCGGCTCGCACGCCGTGATGGAGTAGAAACGGCGGACGTCGGGCGGGAGACGCGTGTCGGAGTTGGCCGATGTGACCAAGAGTAAACGGCGGCTCGGGGCGTTGGCGGCTGTCGTTCGTTCTTGCGTCGTAGAGCTTTAGCTGGGGAGGAAAAAGAGTAAAAAGAGTACGAAGGGACCGCCAACCTCATGGCCACTACTCGCGCGGTCGAACTGATTGGGGGCAAGCGGGGCGAGATGATCTCGCCCCGCTTGCCCCAAAGTCGTTTTGCCCGGCCGGTAGAAGCCCTGCACGAGGACGTCTCTCTAACTCCTGATACTCTTTTTCCTCCCCAGCCAAAGCTGTACGACCGCGAACGAACGACAGCCGCCAACGCCCCGAGCCGCCGTTCGACACGGCCGGTTGAGCGACGCAAGGGCCGCCGCTCGAACCGACATCGAAATCCAACCAGTGAACAGGTCCAGCGCGAATCGCAGCGTGCCTAACGGCGACCCGGTCGGAGGGCCTACGCCACGCGAGGCGCGGCGAACATGGGGGCGGTGACCAGCGCAGTCGCGCCTCGCAGGCGCGGAAAGCTCGTCGGCGGGTCGGGATAGATCGGGGTCGCGGCGGCGGCGGGGGTGAGGGCGCGTTCGGTGATCACCGAGCGGACGATCGGCTCGATCCGGTCCCACGCTTCGGTGATCTCGCCGCCGATGAAGATCTGCGACGGGTTCAGCGCGGCGATCACCATCGAGAGGCCGGCGCCGAGGTAGCGGCCGGTCGCGTCGATCGCGGCGATGGCGCGATAGTCGCCGGCGCGGGCGCGGGCGATGACCTCGCTCACTGTGAGGCCTGTCGCGTGGAGGACGCCGCGGATGGCGGCCGGGGTGAGCTCCTCGCCGAGGTAGCGGGAGAGCGTCGCGATGTTCGATGCGTAGGCCTCGAAGCAGCCGCGGGCGCCGCAGAAGCAGGGCGGTCCATCGAAGCTCAATGCGACGTGCCCGAACTCGCCGGCGGTGTTGTCGTGGCCGCGGACGACGTCGCCGTTGATCACCGCGCCGACGCCGACGCCGTCGGAGATCGTGACGTAGGCGAAGTCGCCGGTCGCTTCGCCGCCGCGCGCGCCGAGCCACATGTGCGCGAGCGCGCAGGCGACCGGGGCGTTCTCGATGTGCACCGGAAGATTCGTCGCGCTGGCGAGCGCGTCGCGGATGTCGACGTCGCGCCAGCCGAGCTGCGGCGCGTTCAGCACTCGGCCGGTGCGGTGGTCGACCATCCCCGGGACCGCGACGCCGATGCCCTCGCATTGACCTGCCGCGGCGTGGGCGCGCAGGAGTGAGCCGATCCGCTTTGCGATCTCGGCGATCAGGTCCGGCGGGACGTTCATCGTCTCGAAGCTTTCGACGGCGATCGGGTTGCCGCTGAAGTCGGCGAGCATGACGAAGGTTCGGCTGAAGCGGATGTCCACCGCCGCGACGAGCCGGTCGCGGGTGCGGATGTGCAGCATCTTCGGCCGCCGGCCGCGCGGCGCGTCGATCGTCGCGCCTTCGTAGAGGACCCCTTCGGCGATCAGCTGCGCGACGAGCGAGGTGACCATACCGCGGCCGACGTCGAGCCGGCGGGCGAGATCGGCGCGGGAGATCGGCTGGTGTTCGCGCACCAGGTTGAGCACGATCTGCCGGTTGATCTCGCGCGGGGTGGCGCGGGTGGCGCGGACGAAGCTGCGGGTGTTGATCTTTCGCACGGGGTGCGGCTGGTGGTGGTTGCGCTGGCAGGTGCCGCGCGGTACACTGGACGACCCGCTATTAGTTCTCCGAAAGAACATTCTCTGGAGAGCGGGGGAGTGCAAGCCCCAGTCGCGGGGCGCCGTTAGGGGAAGACGACGTCCCTGGAGCAGCACCAGGCAATGGAAGCCGGTCTTTTGTTCCGATAACGGACAAAAGAACACGGCCCTTTTGCCGTTGCTCTCCGCTGCAAACGCGAGCGCACGAGGTGTGAGTTGGCTTCCTTCGAGCTGCACGAAGACCGGTACCTCGACCCGGATCCGGCGATCCGTCGCGCCGCGCGCGCCCTCTACGCCGAGACGCGGACACTCCCGCTCGTCTGCCCGCACGGTCACGTCGACCCGAGACTGCTCGCCGAGAACGAGCCGTTCCCCGAGCCGACCGCGCTGCTCATCATCCCGGATCACTACATCTTCCGGATGCTGTACTCGCGCGGCATCCCGCTCGAAGCGTTAGGCGTCCCCAGCCGCGATGGCAGCGCGGTCGAACGGGACCCGCGGAAGATCTGGCAGCGGTTCGCCGAGCACTACTACCTGTTCCTCGGCACCCCGACGGGTGTGTGGCTCGACGCCGAGCTCCATGAGCTGTTCGGGATCAGGCGCAAGCTCGACGGCGAGTCGGCGCAGTCGATCTACGACGAGATCGCCGAGCGACTGCGGACGCCGGAGTTCCGGCCGCGCGCGCTGTTCGAGCGCTTCAACATCGAGCTGCTCGCGACCACCGACCGGGCGAGCGATGCGCTCGAGCAGCACGCGGCGATCAAGCGCTCGGGATGGCGCGGCCGGGTGATCCCGACTTTCCGACCCGACGCCGCGTTCCGGATCGCGACGCCCGAATGGAAGGACGAGCTCGCGCTCCTCGAGCGCCGGGCCGGCGTCCCGATCGAGTCCCTCGACGCGCTGCTCGGGGCGCTGGCGAATCGCCGCCGCTTCTTCCGCGAGATGGGCGCGACGGCGACCGATCACGCGGTGCTCCGACCGTATACGGAACGGTTAGGCAGCGACGAGGCCGAGCGCATCTTCCAGCGCGCGCGGGCCGGCGAGGCGACGCGCGAGGATCAGCGCCGCTTCGAGGCGCACATGCTGATGGAGATGGCGCGGATGTCCACCGAGGACGGGCTGGTCATGCAGCTCCACCCCGGATCGTTCCGCGATCATAACGGTCCG
>JAICUE010000048.1 GCA_025936015.1 Gemmatimonadaceae bacterium | reverse complement strand
CTCGATGACGACGCGTCGCTTTACCGCTGCATCTCTGGCTCTTGCCCTCGTCGCATGCGGTGGCGACAAGCGCGGCAACACCGCAACCGGCGACGTCGGCGGCACTGTCGTGATCTCGCTCGCCGGCGAACCCGACTTCCTAATGCAGCCGGTGATCACGACGACCGCGTCGAAGATGGTCACTGACCAGATCTTCGAGCCGCTCGCCGAGCTCGGGCAGGACATGAACACGATGGGTGACGCCGGGTTCAAGCCGCGACTCGCGCGGCATTGGACCTGGGCGCCCGACTCGCTCTCGATCACCTTCGAGCTCGATCCGCGCGCGAAATGGCACGACGGCGCCCCCGTCCGGGCAGGTGACGTGAAGATCGGATGGGAGCTGCTCGCCGATACCGCGGTGCACTCGCCGCAGGCGGCGAACATCCAGGAGATCGACTCGGTCACGGTTCGCGATTCGCTGACCGCGGTGTTCTGGTATCACGCGCGCTCGCTCGACCAGTTCTTCACCGCGGCTTACAACGTCATTCCCCTTCCCGAGCACCTGCTCCGGAACGCGAAGCGCGGCGACCTGAAGAGCGATCCCTTCGCGAAGAACCCGGTGGGCGACGGCCCATTCCGCTTCGTGCGCTGGGTACCGACGCAGCTCCTCGAGATCGTCGCCGACACCAACCACTTTCTCGGTCGTCCGAAGCTCGACCGCGTCGTCTACTCGTTCGCGGCCGACCCGAACACCGCCGTCACGCGCGTGCTCGCCGGCGAAGCGGACTTCATCGAGATCATTCGTGGCGACCAGCTCGCGCAAGCGGCGAAACTGCCGACGATTCAGACGAAGGTCTACGGCGGTCTCGACTACGCTTTCCTCCAGTTCAACTTTCGCGATCCGAAGCGCCACGCGGCGCCTAACGCGCTGTTCGCCGACCGCGCCCTCCGCCGGGCGCTGGCGATGTCGCTCGATCGCGAGGCGATGGTGAAGAACGTCTACGACACCCTTGCCGCGGTGCCATTCGGCCCCGCGCCCCGCTCGCTCGGCATCGCCGACACGAACATCAGGCAGCTGCCCTACGACACCGCCGGCGCGAAGCGCATGCTCGACTCGCTCGGCTGGCGCGACAGCAATGGCGACGGCGTTCGCGATCGCCACGGAGTGCCGCTCCGCTTCTCGCTCGCGGTGCCGTCGTCGAGCCGCCCGCGCCAGCGCTTCGCGGTTCTCCTTCAGGAGCAGTTCAAGCGCGTCGGTGTGGACGTCACGATCGACGAGCTCGATCTCAACACGATGGTCGGCAAGCTGATGGGCCGGAACTTCGAGGCCGTGCTGATGTCGTGGCACCCCGATCCGACTCCGTCGAGCATTCGCCAGGTGTGGACGACGAGTGCCGCCGAGGAAAAGGGCGGCCTCAACTTCGGCTCGTACGAAAGCCCGCTCTTCGACGCCCGCATCGACAGCGCGACGAAGGCGCACAGCGTCGGCGAGGCACGCGCGCTCTATCACCGCGCGTACCAGACCTTCGTCGACGACGAGCCGGCGGTGCTGCTCTACGAGCCGAACCTCGTGGCCGCGGCGAGCAAGCGGATCAACCTCGTGAATCTCCGCCCTGACGCGTGGTGGGCCGGGATTCGCGACTGGTCGATTCCGGCCGGCCAGCGGATCGAGCGCGATCGCATCGGCCTCACCCCGGCGAGGTAGCTCCATGCGACGGCTGCTCGCGGCTCGCGCCGCGCAGGCGGTCGTCGTGGTCGCGATCGTCGCCACGATCGTCTTCGCCCTGGTCCACCTCGCCCCGGGCGATCCGTTCGCCACCTCGATCGGAACCGGGGAGCTGCGCCCGGCGCAGGCGGCGGCGCTGCGCGCGCATTACGGCTTCGACAAGCCGATCGCCGAGCAGTACGTGGTGTACCTGCGGAACCTCGTGCACGGGGATTTCGGCTGGTCGTTCTCGCGCAGCCGCCCGGTCGCCGCCGCGCTGGCGACCGCGGTGCCGAACACGCTGCTGCTGATGGGCACCGCGCTCCTCCTCAGCATCGCGTTAGGCATCGCCGCCGGCCTGCTGCAGGCGGCGCGCCGCGACACGATCGTCGATCGCGGCTCGAGCGCGATCCTGCTCGTCTTCTACTCGATGCCCGACTTCTGGCTCGCGTTGATGCTGATGCTGGCCTTCGCCTATGCGCTCCCGCTCTTCCCGGTGTCGGGGATGATCGACCCGGTGATGCACGACTATCTCGGCGCGTGGGGCCGGATCGCCGACCGGGCGCGGCATCTCGTGCTCCTGGCGACGACGCTGACGCTGCTGATCACCGCGGCGATCGCCCGGCACCAGCGCGCGGCCCTGCTCGACGCGGCGCGCGCCGACTACGTCCGGACCGCGCGGGCGAAAGGATTGACCCGGCGGACGGTGCTCCTTCGCCACACGCTCCGCAACTCGATCGGGACGACAATCACCCTCGTCGGCCTGATGTTCCCCGCGCTGCTCGGCGGCGCGGTGCTGGTCGAGACGGTGTTCTCGTGGCCGGGAATGGGACAGCTGGCGACGAGCGCGATCACGACGCGCGACTACTCGCTGGTGACCGCGACCGCGATCATCGGTGCGGTGATGACCGTCGCCGGCAGCGCGCTCGCCGATGTCCTCACCGCGATCGCCGACCCACGCCTGCGCGAGCGATGAGCACGCCACCGGCGGCCGGTCCCTGGCGCGCAGCGCTCGGTCGCCTGCGCGGCGATCGCGTCGCCAGGCTCGCGGTGGCGGTCCTCGCGGCTTTCTTCCTCATCGCGCTCTTCGCCCCGGTGGTGGCACCGTACGCGCCTAACGCGCAGCCGGACATCGCCGGCGCGGCGCGGCTCGCGCCGTCGTGGTCGCATCCGTTCGGCACGGATGCGTTCAGCCGGGACGTGCTGAGCCGGGTGATCTATGGCGCGCGCATCCCCCCCCGCGTCGCGACGCGGGCGATCGTTCGGGCGATGGCGGTCGGGACCGCGTGGGGCGCGATCGCCGGCTTCGCCGGCGGTGCGACCGACGCGCTGATGATGCGCATCATCGACGCGCTGCTGGCGATCCCGCGCATCCTGATCCTCCTCCTCGTCCTCGGGCTGTGGGGAAGCATCTCGCTCCCGTCGCTCGTCTTCGTGCTCGGGCTCACCGGCTGGTTCGGCACGAGCCGGCTCGTTCGCGAACGGGTGCGGGCCCTCGCCCGTCAGGACTTCACCCTTGCCGCCCGCGCGATCGGCGCGCGCGACGTCCGCGTGCTCTGGCGCCACGTCATGCCTAACGCGCTGTCACCGGTGATCGTCGCCGCGACGCTCGGCATCGGGAACGTCATCGTCCTCGAGGCCGCGCTCAGCTACCTCGGCATCGGCGTCCGTCCGCCGCACGCGAGCTGGGGGAACATCATCCAGGACGGCGCCGACCAGATCGGCACCGCGTGGTGGGTCGCGCTTTTCCCCGGCCTCGCCATGCTCGTGACGGTGATCGCGTTCAACCTGCTCGGCGACTCCCTCCGCGACGCACTGGACCCGCGCGACGATCGGCGTCCGTGAGCTGGCGCATCCTTCCGGCGTGCTGTGGAAAATGGCCGTTCCATCGCGTAGCTTCGCCGTCGTCCATGCCACGCCGCTTCCGATAAATGGCTGATCCCCTCCTCGTCGTTCACGACCTGCGCACGACCTTCGCGACCGACGCGGGCCTCGCCCGCGCCGTCGACGGCGTGTCGTTTACGGTCGGCCGCGGCGAGACTGTCGGGCTGGTCGGCGAATCGGGATGCGGCAAGTCGGTCACCGCGCTCTCACTGCTGCGCCTCATCGACGGCGCCGGACGCATCGAGCCTGGCAGCGAGATCATCCTCGACGGGAAGAACCTCATCGCGCTCTCCGAGCGCGAGATGCGCGACGTTCGCGGCAATCGCATCGCGATGATCTGGCAGGAGCCGCTCTCGGCGCTCAACCCGGTGATGACCGTCGGCGACCAGATCGGCGAGGTCGCTCGCGTGCACGCCGGCGCCTCGCGCCGCGAGGCGCGTGAGAAGGCGATCGAGATGCTGCGCCTCGTCGGGATCTCCGCGCCGGAACAGCGCGCCACCGAGTACCCGCACCAGCTCTCGGGAGGAATGCGGCAGCGCGTCGTCATCGCGATGGCGCTGGTGATGAGCCCTTCGCTCCTCATCGCCGACGAGCCGACGACCGCGCTCGACGTCACCATCCAGGCGCAGATCCTCGAGCTGCTTCGCGACGTGCAGCAGCGGATGGGGATGTCCGTCCTGCTCATCACCCACGATCTCGGCGTGGTCGCCGAAACCGCCTCACGCGTGATCGTGATGTACGCGGGCGAGGTCGTCGAGGAATCGCCGGTGCGCGAGATCTTCACCTCGGCACACCATCCGTACACCGAGGGACTGCTCCGGGCGATGCCGCGCGTCGGCGCGACCGGCGGCCGCCTCGCGGTGATTCCCGGTTCGGTTCCCGCGCCGACCGACTGGCCGACCGGCTGCCGCTTCCGCGATCGCTGCCCGTACGCGTGGGAGCGCTGCGAGCGCGAACATCCGCCGCTCTACCAGGTCGGCGCCGGACATCTCTCGCGCTGTCATGTCGCCGTCGAGCCGGAGCGACGCGCCAACCCGCACACCCCGCTCGCCGCCGTGTCGGGTGCGGGAGCAGGCCGATGACCGCGCCAGCGGCGGTTGCGCCCCTCCTCTCGGTTCGCGGCCTCAAGGTTCACTTTCCCATTCGCGGTGGGCTGTTCGGCGCGAAGCGCGGCGCAGTGCGCGCGGTGGACGGTGTATCCTTCGACGTCTTCCCCGGCGAGACGCTTGCCCTCGTCGGCGAGTCGGGATGCGGCAAGACCACCACCGGCCGCGCCGTCCTTCGCCTGATCGAGGCGACGAGCGGAACCATAACGTTCGACGGCGCCGACGTCCGCGCGTTAGGCAGCGAGCCGCTGCGCAAGCTGCGCCGGCAGATGCAGATCGTCTTCCAGGATCCCTTCAGCTCCCTCAACCCGCGAATGACCGTCGGCGCGACGGTGGCCGAAGGACTGATCATCCATCGGCTCGCCGAAGGCTCGGGCATCGACACGCGCGTCAGGCAGCTGCTCGAGGAAGTGGGACTCCGCCCCGATCACGCGTCGCGCTATCCGCACGAGCTGTCCGGCGGACAGCGGCAGCGCGTCGGGATCGCCCGCGCCCTCGCGGTCGAGCCGCGCTTCATCGTCTGCGACGAGCCGGTCTCCGCCCTCGACGTTTCCGTCCAGGCGCAGGTCATCAACCTGCTCCAGGACCTGCAGCGCGATCGCGGGCTCGCGTACCTGTTCATCGCGCACGACCTCTCCGTCGTCGAGCACGTCGCCGATCGCGTCGCCGTCATGTACCTCGGCCGCATCGTCGAGAGCGCGCCCGGTGTGTCGCTCTACGGCGAACCGTTGATGCCCTA
The DNA here is from genome assembly GCA_025936015.1 of Gemmatimonadaceae bacterium. GTDB lineage: Bacteria > Gemmatimonadota > Gemmatimonadetes > Gemmatimonadales > Gemmatimonadaceae > JABFXC01. The sequence goes on along the minus strand of JAICUE010000048.1, from coordinate 5,409 downwards.
CACGCAGGCGCTCCTCTCGGCGGTGCCCGTCCCCGATCCCGACGCGAAGCGACAGCGCATCGTCCTCAGCGGTGATGTCCCATCGCCCGCGTCGCCGCCGAGTGGCTGCGTCTTTCATCCGCGCTGCCATCACCCGGCGCGCGACGCGGCGTGCGCGGTGATCGATCCGCCGCTCGAGTCGAAGCGCAGCGCCCCGGCGGAATTGTCCGGAACAGGCAAAGGCGGGGACCTGCTCCACCTCGTGGCCTGCATCAAGCAGCCCCCGACGTCGGTGGACGATGCGATGCAGCGCGCCGCCGGCGCGACGAAGTCACCCGAGCTGTATCTTCCCGTCGTCGCGCCCGCCGAGCGCGGCACGTCGTCATGAACCCTAACGCGTGAAGCCGTGACCGCACCTCCGCAGCAATCGACCAACGTCGGCGCAACGACGCTCGACCAGCCACCTCGTCCCTCGGACGACCGCGGCTTCTTCGGCCACCCTCGCGGGCTGGCGACGCTGTTCACCACCGAGATGTGGGAGCGCTTCTCGTTCTACGGGCTGCGCCCGCTCCTCATCCTCTTCATGACCGCCGCGCTCGGGGAGGGCGGCTTCGGCTTCGGCCGGAACGAGGCATCGGCGATCGTCGGGATCTATGCGTCGAGCGTGTACCTCTCGTCGCTGCCGGGCGGGTGGATCGCCGACCGGCTCCTCGGCCTGCGTCGGGCGATCTTCTGGGGCGCGGTGCTCATCTCGGCGGGGCACATCTCGATCGGACTCTCGGCGTTCGAACATGGCCGCGTCCCGTTTTTCATCGGCCTCGTCCTCATCGTCCTCGGCACCGGACTGCTCAAGCCGAACATCTCGGCGATCGTCGGCGACCTCTATCCCGAGGGCGGTGCACGGCGCGACGCCGGCTTCTCGGTGTTCTACATGGGCATCAACGTCGGCGCGTTCTTCGGGCAGCTCGCGACCGGCGCGCTCGGTGAGCTCGTCGGCTGGCACTGGGGCTTCGGTGTCGCCGGCGTCGGCATGCTGCTCGGCCTGATCACCTACTCGTACTTCTCGAAGCGCACGTTAGGCAACCTCGGCGTCGAGCCCTCGCGCAACCCGGACCCCGTCGTCGATGCGCGCCAGAAGCGGCGCGGCGCACTCGGGACATTCGCCGCGCTCGCCATCCTCGCGATCATTATCGTGCTCGCGGCGATCGGCACCATCCACCTCGATCCGGAAGCGATCGCCAAGAGCATGACCTACGTGCTCGTCACGATCGCAATCGTCTACTTCGCCGGCATGTTCGCGCTCGGCGGCCTCACCGGCGAGGAGAAGAAGCGCGTCGTCGTGATCTTCGTGCTCTTCGTGTTCGCCGCGATTTTCTGGGGCGCGTTCGAGCAGGCACCGACGTCGTTGAATCTCTTCGCGCGTGACTTCACCCGGCGGACCGTCGGCACCTTCGAGGTCCCGGCGACCTGGTTCCAGTCGATCAACTCGGCGTTCATCATCGTGCTCGCGCCGGTCTTCGGCTGGATCTGGACCTCGCTGGCCAGCCGTCACCTCGATCTCTCGAGCCCCACGAAGTTCGCGCTCGGGCTCCTCTTCACCGGCATCGGGTTCGGCCTGATGATCCCCGCGGCGAACTACATCCTCGCCCATAACGGCGCGGTGAAAGTGTCGCCGTGGTGGCTGACATTCAGCTATCTCTTCCAGACCTTCGGCGAGCTCTGTCTCAGCCCCGTCGGCCTGTCGTCGATGACGAAGCTCTCGCCTCGCCGCTACGTCGGGCAGATGATGGGCATCTGGTTCCTCGCCACCTCGCTCGGTGATCTCATCGCGGGGCTCGTCGGCGGCCACGTCAACCCGGAGCAGCTCGAGCAGATGCCGCAGCTCTTCACCGGAACGACGGTCGCCCTCATCGGCGCGGCGATCCTGATCGCACTGCTGATCGTCCCGATCCGCCGCATGATGGCGAACACAAGCGACCCCGTCGCCGCGGAAACATGAGCAGCACGCGGTGATACTCGAGCAGTTACAGAACGGCGTTGCAGATGCGCATCTGCAACGCCGTTCGCATTTACGCCGTCGCTTTCTGCTTATCGCTTACCGCTTACCGCCAGGCGATCACGGCCAGTTGAAGATCGACGACGGCACCGTGCTCTCACGACTGCGCTTCACGTCGCCCGGCTCGTCCCAGAACAACCGCGTCAGGTCCGTCGCCGTGATCCGGATCTCGAGCTTCGCATGCGGATCGTTCGACAACGGATAGCCGACCTCCAGCCGGAACAGCCGCTTCGATCGCGGAGGCACCGCGGCGAGCAGCGAGATGCCCGCACCCATCCGCACCGGAGTATTCACCCCGAATGCGGCGTCCCCCGCCCACAGGCGGCCCGCGTCGAAGAACGGGGCGAGACCGAGATCGGCCAGCGCCCGGATGCGCCCGATGTACCACCGATCCTCGAGCCGCCCGACCACGCGCTGTCCGCCCCCCGCCTGCGAGTCGCGATAACCGCGCACCCCGCCGCGGTCGTCGCCTAGCGTCAGCTGGAAGGGCAGTCGCTGACGCCACCCGCCGCTCCACTCGCCGTCGAGCAGCACGGTGTGCTGCGGCGTCATCCGATGGTAAATCGCGCCGCGACCGCTGCCGATGATTCCGTCCCACCGGTTCGTGTTGTAGTCCTGGCGCCCTTCACCCTGCACCTGCATCGCCGCGAACGTCTTCGGCGAGCCGACGCCCGCGTACATGTCCGCGGAGACGAAGATGTCGTCGTTCTCCGAGCCAAGCACCGCGAGGCTGCGTCCGCCGAGAAGCCCCAGCTGGAACCCCTCGCGCACATCCTGCGTCGCCGACAGCGCATCGAAGCCGGTCACGCGCAGGAAGTGAATGTTGCGAACCCCCCAGAGCCCGTTGATCCGCCCGCTGCGATACGGGTGAATCGAATCGGTCACCGCCGTCGAGTCGCGCACCAGGCCGTCGCGCGTGACGCGGATGTACTCGTTGTCGCCGCTGTCGTATTCGCGCGTGTACGACGCACCGAACAGGCTGAGACGCCCCGGCGCGCCGATCCGCACGATCCCGCCGATGTCGGTGAATGACCGCTTGATCCGCACCGATGGCGCATCCGCGGTCTCCCGCAGCAGCGGGACGTACTCGGATCGCTCGCCGGTCGCCGTCCGCCACGCGACTCGCTGCAGGTCCGTCAGGAAGGCATGGCCGGCGAGCGTCGTCCACTCGCCGCCTAACGGCCAGCGCGTCCCCGACAGCATCAGCTGATACGGGCGGCCGAACAGCTGGTAGTCCATGAATCGCGCGCCATAGGTGTCGCGATACGGCCCGCGCGCCGCTGACCACGTCCCGCGCAGCGCGATCGCCTCCCCCGCGATGTTCGCGTCCCCGAGCCCGAATCGAGTCACGTACGGGTTCTGCCCCTTCACGCCGAGGTCGATCAGCCATTCGAGCTCGTCCACCGTGACGACTTCGAGCACCACCGAACCGTCAGGCATCGCTCGCGGGGTGATCGTCGCCTCGGCGATGAACGGCTGCGCCCGGAGGATGCGCTCCGACTCGGCGCGCGCCAGCTCGCGGCACGGCACGCCGACTCCCTGGATGATGAGCCGGCGCACGACCTCGGGCTGCGTCGTCGCGTGCACGGCGCGCACTGCCCGCGCCGCCGCCCGCGACCGCCGTGACAGGTCGCCTAACGCTGGCGGCTCCGTCCGGATGAGGATGTCGCTCACCCGCTGCCCCGAGCAGGGCACTGGCTCCCCCAGGGTGTCCTGCGCGCGCAGCGGCAGCACCGCGCAGGCCGCGATCAGCCCGGCAACCGGGACGGTGAAGGTGAGGCGCAAACTCGGTCGGTGGGCTACTTGCCCATCCGGCGCTTCAGATCCGCGAGTCGCTCCTCGGCGCTCGCGTCCCGTGCCGCTCGCGTCCGCGATCGCTCCAGCGACGCGAGCTCGTCGAGCGCGGCGCTGTCCGCGTCCGCGAGCGGATCGATCGCCGCGCCCGATACCGAGCCGGGCACCGGTGGCACCCGGCCGATTGCCTTCCGCAGCTCGGCGGTCATGTCGCTGACTTCGCGTTCGCCGAGCGCGACTTCGTCCTCCTGCACTGCGACCTTCCGCGCCAGCACCTCGATGCGCGACCCCAGCTCCGCCTCGTATCGTTCGGCGACGCGGACCGTCTCGGCGTCAGCGATCGCCGTCGCCTGTGCCTTTCGCCGCTGAACGGTCTCCAGCTCGCGCTGCTTCGCCTCGAGGGAGCGTCGCGTCGCCTCGATTCCCTGCCGCATCTCCGCCAACCCGACGCGCGCCTGCACCAGCGTCTCGCGCATCTGCGCCAGCGACGGCCCCATCTCGCCCTGACCGGGATTGGCGTCGAGCAGATCGCGCAGCGATCGCCGGAGGTTTTCGAACATGTGCGGAGAGGACGCCAATCGATTCGGAGTGGGAGGCCATCAGCGGCGCTCCGCGGCACTCGCCGAGGCCGGTGCCGGGGGTGTACGATACAGGTCAGCCACGCACTCCCGCAACGTTTTTCGAATCGTGCCTCACCAACCGCTCATCGCCGTCACCGCGACCACGAAGATCATCGGCGGCCTCCCCCGCGTGCGGCTCAACGCGGCGTACACGCGTGCCCTCGCCGCGGCCGGGATGATTCCCCTGATCGTGCCTCCGCTCGACCGCGGCTTCGCCGAGATCGTGGAGCGCGTCGACGGATTGGTCCTCACCGGCGGCGAGGATGTCGATCCGTCGCGGTACGGCGCGGCCCGGCACGAAGCCACCGACGAACCGCACCATGCGCGCGACGCATCCGAGATCGCCCTCCTGACCGCCGCGCACGCAGCGCGGCTTCCGACCCTCGCGATCTGTCGCGGGCTCCAAGTTGCGAACGTCGCCCTCGGCGGGACGTTGGTGCAGGACATTCCGAGCGAGCGACCGTCGAGCATCGCACACTCCCGCTCCGAAGCGCGTGCCGAGCGCGTGCATGACGTGCGGATCACCCACGGTTCGCTGCTCGCGAGCGCGCTCGGCGCGGAGGCGCTCGCCGCGAATTCCTCGCATCACCAGGCCGTCGATCGCGCCGCGGCTGGGCTGACGGTGACCGCCACTGCACCGGACGGCATCATCGAGGGCGCCGAATGGACCGGCGAGGACGGCTGGTGGATGCTTGCGGTCCAGTGGCATCCCGAGGAGCTGGTCGATACACCCGAACCATGGGATCGCGCGCTCTTCGCCACCTTTCGGGACCAGCTCGCGGCTGCTCCCGCTCGCCGTTAGGCAGGTCGTGACCGGGCTGTCAGCCAGCAGGACGGCGTGGGGCGTCGCCTGGCTGCGCGCCGCGCATCAGATCGTCGACGACCCGCCGCGAATGGGCCTCGCCCCTGCGCATCTTCGAGATCGACCAGCCGGCCAGCCAGGAGTCGAAGCGTGCGCGG
>JAICUE010000540.1 GCA_025936015.1 Gemmatimonadaceae bacterium | reverse complement strand
ATGAGGCTCATGCCGCGCGCACTCGATCGCTACGTCTTCTTCGAGTGGGCGAAGATCTTCGTCACCACCGCGCTCGGCTTTCCGCTCCTCGTCATCGTCATCGACCTCACCGACAACCTCGAGAAGTACCTGAGCCGTCACCTCACGCGTGAGGCGATCGCGCTCAGCTACCTGTACTGGCTGCCGGAATCGATGTTCCTCATCCTGCCAGCGGCGGTGCTGTTCGCGACGGTCTTCTCGATCGGCAGCTTCACGCGGTATTCGGAGGTGACGGCAGCGAAGGCGAGCGGGATCAGCTTCTTTCGCCTGATCGCGCCGATCATGGCCGGTGCGGCGATGGCGGCGGTGTTCGGCCTCGCGTTAGGCGAGCTGGTGCCGATCACGACCGCGCGACGCAACGACATCCTCGAGGAGGACAAGTCGACGCGCGGCACCGAGCGGTACAACTTCGTCTACTCGGCCGACAACGGCCGCGTCTACAAGGCGGCATCCCTCTCGGTGCCGGCGTCGCAGATGGGCGGCTTCGAGATCGAGCGAAAGGGGAATGGGCAGCCCGATTATCCCACCGTCGTCATCAGCGCGCTCACCGCGACGTTCAAGGCCGGGAAAGGCTGGATGCTCCACAAGGGCGCGACGCATGTCGTCACCGACAACGGGCCTGATTTCGTCGTCAGCTTCGATTCGCTCAAGGATCGCGGGATGATCGAGATGCCGACCGACCTCCTCGCGACTCCGCGATCTCCGCACGAGATGGGGTATCGAGATCTCGGCCGGTTCATCCGTGCCCTCGCCCGATCGGGTGGCGATGTCAACGAGTTGAAGGTCGAGCAGGCGTTGAAGATCGCGATTCCGGTGACGTGCCTCATCATCGCGCTGTTCGGTGCCCCGCTCGCGACGAGCACGCAGCGCGGTGGCGCGGCCTATGGCATAGGCGTCAGTCTGGGAGTGACGATCATCTTCCTGATGATGATCCAGCTGACAAAAGCGATAGGCGGCAAGGGATTGTTGCCGCCGAATCTCGCCGCGTGGCTGCCGAACATCATCTTCGGAATAGTCGGCGGCTATCTCCTCTCACGAGCACGAACTTGAGCACCGGGTCGTTTCCGAGGGACACCGATCCGCGCGCGACGGCGGCCTTCCCCGTCGTGCAGCGCACCGGCATCCGGCTCTTTCGGCGGATGGCGCGCTGGGCGACCGGGAACATGCGCGACATCGGCTATCGCGCGTTCTTCCTCCGCGACATCGGCCGCGCGCTCGCCGATCCGGCGACCTACATTCCCGAGACGATCCGCCAGATGCGGAACATCGGGGTGGACTCTATCCCGCTGGCGTGCATCGTCGCCGCCTTCATCGGCGGCGTGATCGCGCTGCAGGTGCGCTATCAGCTCTTCCAGGGAATTCAGCTCAGCATCGTCGCGCTGTCCGCGCGCCAGATGGTCGTGCTCGAGCTCGGGCCACTCCTCACCGCGCTCGTGCTCACCGGTCGTGTCGGCGCGCGAATGACCGCCGAGATCGGGACGATGCGCGTGACCGAACAGATCGACGCGCTCGAGACGCTGGCCTACGACCCGATCGCGTTCCTCGTCGTGCCGCGGCTGCTCGCCGCGTTGATCATGCTGCCGGTGCTGACGGTGTTCGCCGATGCGGTGGGAATCCTCTCCGCGTGGCTGACATCAGTGCTGGCGACCGATGTTCTCTCGTCGCAGTTTCAGGAGGGACTGAAGCTTGGCTTCGCCCCGTTCCAGGTGTTCTACAGCCTTCTCAAGGCCGTGATGTTCGGCGGGGCGATCGCCTTCGT
>JAICUE010000118.1 GCA_025936015.1 Gemmatimonadaceae bacterium | reverse complement strand
CTGAAGACGTTCCGCGCCCGGTCATTATTCTTCGCAGGATGATCCGTCTCTTCGCCGGCAGCCCGGCACCGATGCGCTCGCGCCCGACGTGATCGCGGGGCACGTTGGCGTCGCCCTGGCGACGCGCGCGCGATGGAGCCGGGTGCCGCTGCTCGCGCTCGTCATCGCGGCGGTCTTCCCCGACATCATCGATTTCATGAGCGCCGCGGTGCACGTCTGCGGGCTGAATGGCCTGTACTCGCATTCGCTCCCCGCGGTCGCGATCGAGGCCGTGGTGCTTGGCGGACTGGCGGCGTTGTTCTGGCGCTCGCGGGCGGCGGGCGCGGCCATCGCGGCGATGGTGGTCCTCCACCTCGCCGCGGACTACATCACGGGATTGAAGCTGCTCTGGCCCGGGGGTCCAGTGGTCGGGTTGAATCTCTACTCACACCCGATCGCCGACTTTGCCCTCGAGGCGGTCGTCACGTTCACCGGTTGGTGGATGCTCCGTGCCTCCCCGGCGCGCGACCGCTGGTCGGCCGCCCCGACGCTGCTCGCGCTGCTGCTCGCCGCGCAGGCCGCACTCGACATCGCGTCGTACGTCGTCGGGCCGGTGAAGCCTAACGGTTGCCCGGTGCCGCCAGCCGCCAACGGCACGACGACCTGAATCCTGGTGCCGAGCGTCGGGTCGCTGATGATGGCGAACTCGCCGCCGACGAGCGATGCGCGCTCCTGCATCATGAACAGGCCGATCCCGGGGCCCGTGCGCGACGCAGCCTGATCGAAGCCACGGCCATCGTCGCTGACGACGAGGCGAATCGCTGCTTCAGTCGCGGTCAGACGGATGCAGACTCGCTCCGCCCAACCATGCCTGACAGCGTTGCTCACGGCCTCTTCACTCACGCGATAGAGCATCGTCGCCACCGGATCGGAGATGACGACGTTGTCGACCTCGTCGCAGACGTCCACCTGCACCGACGTCGCATCGCCGACGCGGCGGGCGAATCCCTCGAGCGCGACGACGAGCCCGAGATCGTCGAGCACCCGCGGATGCACCGTTTGCGCGAGAGCGCCGACGTTGTCGAGCGCTTCGGACGTCAGGCTGCGAATCGTCTCGAGGCGGTCGCACATGTCGGGATCGGTGCTGCCGACGGCGAGCGCGCTCGTCTCGAAGGTGAGCGCCGCGAGTACCTGCGCCGTCGATTCGTTCAACTCGCGCCCGATCAGCGCGCGCTGGCGGTCGCCGGCGCGAATGACCTCGCTCGCGAGCCGCCGCGCGCGTACGCGATCGGCGATCAGGTTGTCGAGCACTTCGTTGAACGTGCGCCCGACGCGCGCGATGTTCCGATCGGCGAGCACGGATGCGGGCACGCGCGCGGCGAGATCGCCGCGGGACACCTGGTGTGCGACATCCTCGAGATAGCGCAGCGGTCGCAGCGCGGCGAGCACCAGCGCGACGTTGACGACGAGGCTCAGGCCGAGCGCACCCGCCATCAGCAGGAGAAGTCGCGCGTCCTCCGCTTCGCCACGATGCGTGTGCAGCGCCGATGCGAGTGCGGCGACGACGATCGTCAGGTTCGCACCGGCGAGCTTCGCGCCGAGCGGCACCGCGAGGATGCGTCCGATCCAGCGCGGCATCCTCAGTTTCGAGCTCGTCATCGTCGTCCTCCCGCGACTCGTTGGTAACCCGAGAACTCCGTCACGCCCTGAGAGTACCGTTTGGCGATGTGCGCTTCTGTCGGGAGAGGGTGGAACTGGTGTCAGGAATCTCCCGACACAACCAACGATTGATCGCACGCGCCGATCGCACGCGCGCAGCGCTGGCGCATATCTGGCGGGTGGCGACACAACACCTTCGCTGTCGTGCGCGTGCGCGGCTCTGCGCTGGTCAAAAACCCCTGCAGCAGGAGATGCTCGATGTCGAATCCGGAAGCTCCGCTTCTCTCGGAGATTCTCGCCCGACCGGCAACCCGGCGCGACTTCATCACTCGCGCGTCCGCGCTCTCGCTGGCGATTCCCGGCGTCGGGGCGGCGCTCGCCTCGTGCGCGCCTAACGGCGGAACGTCCGACAGCACCAGGGCCGCGGCCGCAACGCCCGGAGCCGGCGCCGCGGGTGCCGCCGGCAGCCAGGACAAGATGCTGCATCACAACTCCGACAGCCGCCTCGATTCGACGGTGCTCAAGGGGAAGCACGGCAACGGTTCCTCGGCGACACGGGACGCGACCGCGAACGCGGAGCAGACGGCCTTTCACCGTTATGACCCGGCGCTCCCGCCACTCGCCAAGAGCAACCGCCTGCAGCTCCACTTTCATGCGCGAGAGGCGCCGATCCGCATCTCCGACGACACAGTCGTCGCCGGCTGGACCTTCGAGGGCGACATCCCGGGGCCGATCGTCCACTGCCGAGTCGGTGATACGGTGGAGTTCACGCTCACCAACGAATCGGACATCCCGCACTCGATGGATTTTCACGCCGCGCAGATCGATCCGAAAACTGCCTTCCGCTCGATCGTGAAGAACGAATCGGTGAGCTACACCTTCAAGCCGAAGTGGGCCGGCGCGTTCATGTACCACTGCGGCACCGCACCCGTCCTGATGCACATCGGTTCGGGGATGTACGGCTCGATCGTCGTCTCGCCGCGCGAGCCGCTGCCGCCGGCGAAGGAGTTCGTGCTCGTCCAGGGCGAGTACTACCTCGGCGACGCGGTCAACGGCGCACGCGGCTTCGACTACCAGAAGATGCTCTCGACGGTGCCGGACATCGTCGCGTTCAACGGCCGCCCGAATCAGTACATCAAGGAGCCGATCCGGGTGAAGGTCGGCGACCGGGTTCGCTTCTGGGTGACCAGCGTCGGGCCGCAGCACCCGTGCAACTTCCACGTCGTTGGCGAACAGTTCGACACCGTCTACCTCGGCGCCCCGCCGGGCGGAGCAATCCGCGGTGTGCAGACCTTCGCTGTCGCGCCCGGCGGCGGGATGTGCTTCGAGCTCGTGTGCGACATGCCCGGCGAATTTCCCTTCGTCAACCACGCCTTCGGCCACGGCCAGAAGGGCGCGATCGGGATCCTGTCAGTCGAGGGATGATTGCGGCGCGGCCGGGAGCGTGAACGAGAAGGTGGTCCCGCGGCCGATCTCGCTCGTCACCGACACGCGGCCGCCGTGCGCATCGACGATCCCCTTCACGATCGCCAGGCCGAGCCCGGAGCCGCGCGTCCGCGCGGCGCGCCTCGCGTGCCAGTAGCGCTCGAAGATGTGAGGAAGGTGCTCGGCCGGAATCCCGGGGCCGGTGTCCGCGACTGACACGACGACACCGCCATCCGCTGCTTCGGCGCCGACGGTGATCCGCCCGCCGGGCTGGGTGAACTTGATCGCGTTGGCGATGAGGTTCGCCAGCACCTGCAGCACCCGTCCAGCATCGACGTTCACCGCGGGCAGGTCGGGTGCGACATCCTCGTAGAGCGCGATCGATCGCTCCCCGGCAGGTGACGCGAACATCTGCACCGCGCGCTCGACGATCGGCGCGACGTCCTCCGTCGCACGCTCGAGCGAGAGCACCCCGGCCTCGATGTTCGACACGTCGAGCAGGTCGCGAATCATCCGCTGCATCCACTGCGCCGATTCATCGATCGTCCCCAACACCTCGCGCCGCTCGGCCTCGTCCTGCGGCGGATTCTCGATCAGCACGCGCGTGCACATCGCGATCACGCTCAGCGGATTGCGCAGGTCGTGCGAAACCACACCGAGCACCTCGTCGCGCGCGCGATTGGCGCGCTGGGCGCTGTTGTAAAGCCAGGCGTTGTCGAGCGCGAACGCCGCGCGCACCGCGATCTCCCGCGCGAGCACGAGGTCGGCTTCGCCGTAATGGCGATCCGGCTGTGTCGAGATGCAGGTCATCGCGCCGACGACGTGCTCGCGCGCGATGAGCGGGACGATCATCAGCGACACGGCCTGGAGCTCGCTCGCGAGCGGCAGCGCGACGGGATCCTCATGCGTCCTCGTGTCCGCTTCGACATACGCGCTGCCGCCGCGCAGGACGTCGACGACGCGCGATGGCGTGCTCCACGTCAGCGCGTTGCTCTCCTGCAACGCGCGAAGCCCCGCGGCGACCTTCGGGTCCGCGTGTCCACTGACGATGCGCCTGATCCGGCGTGTACCCCCTGATTCCGTTTCGATCATGTCGAGGATGCAGCAGTCGGCGAGCACGGGGACTGGCAGCGCGACGACAGTCTGCAGCGTCGCTTCATAATCGAGCGAGACCGATAGCACCGCGCCCGCCTCGGCGAGCAGCCGCTGGTTGCGCTCGAGTTGACGCCGCTCGGTCGCATCACGGAGCATGACGGTGAGCAGCAAGCTCCCCGGCAATCCGAGCTTCGAGATCGACGCCTCGGCGGGAAACTCCTGGCCGTTCTTGCGGAGGCCGGCGACTTCGCGCCGATGCCCCATCAGTCGCGCGGTCTCGCTTCCTGCGGCGAAAACAGCGACATGTCGCGGGTGTGCCGCGCGGAATCGATCGGGGATGAGCAGGTTGAGATGCTCGCCGATCACCTCCGACGCAGCGTACCCGAAGATCCGTTCGGCACCGCGGTTGAAGTGGACGATTCGTTGCGACTCATCCACCGTTATGATCGCGTCGGCCGCGATCGCGAGGATCCCTTCGAACCTCGCCTCGAGCGCGCGCGCATCCAGCGCCCGCGCCTCGCGCGCACGGGCGTCAGGCGTCACGCGACGAGAAGGCCGAGCCGGAGCGCGAGCTGCACGTAGTCGGAGCGGTGCGACAATCCCATCTTCTCCTGGATGCGCTGCTTGTACGTGTCGACGGTCTTCGGGCTGATGAACAGCTTCTCGCCGATCTCCGGCGCCGAGTATCCCTGGGCGATGTACCGCAGCACGTCGCGCTCGCGTTCAGTGAGCTTTTCATAACGTTCCCGCTCGGCCTGGGCCGGGTCCTTGCGCATCAGTCGCTTCGCCAGCACGTGGGCCGCCGACTGCCTGACGTAGAGATCGCCGCGCGCGACCGCGCGCACCGCGTCCACAAGCTCGCGATCGGCGACACTCTTCACCAGATAGCCTGCAGCCCCCGCCTCGAGCAGCGGGACTAGATACTCCTCTTCGGCGTGCATCGTGAGGATGAGCACGCGCGACGGCAGCTTCTTCGCGACGATTTCCTTCAGCGCCTCGGTGCCGCCCATCTCGTCCATGTCGAGATCCATCACGAGGACATCCGGCTTGAAGCGCTCGACCTGCGCGATCGCCTCGCGACCATTCTTGGCTTCCCCAATGACCGCGATGTCCTTCGCGGTGCCGAGCACCGCCTTCAACCCGCGGCGCACGACGGTGTGGTCGTCAGCGAGGATGACCTGGATCATGTCAGCAGCCATTTGTCGGCCTCCTCCGAGAGTCTCGTCATGCCTCACCCGGCTTTTTCACGATCAGTGCCGTGACCATCCCGAACATTCCGTGATCGGATTCGGCGTGCGGCAGGATGTGGCAGTGGAAGGCCCAGACGCCAGGGTTGTTGCAGTTCACGATCACGTCCCACCGCTCGCCGGGCGCGATGTTCAGCGTGTCGCACTTCCACGGCGCCGGCTGAGCCCAACCGTCCTTGTCGATCACCGTCATGTGCATGCCGTGCAGGTGCATCGGATGGATCATCATCCCTTCATTCATGAAGCGGATGCGCACCTTCTGGCCGAGCCTGGCGACGATCGGCTCCGTTGCCGGGAATCCCTTTCCGTTGAAGGTATAACCGTGCATCCCGTCGTTGAGAATGAGCACGTAGTCGACATCCACCTTCTCGATCGCGCGCTTCTGTTTCGGCTCGATGATGAACGCGCCGAGCAACCCGAGCCCGACCTGCTTGGCCGAGTTGTGGTGGGAATGATACATGTGTGAGCCGGGATTCGGCGCGGTGAACTCGTAGGTGTAGCTCTGTCCCGGTTTCACCGGCTGCTGCGTGATGAACGGAACGCCATCCTGATCGTTAGGCACCTCGAGCCCGTGGAAGTGGACGGCGGTCGACTCCGGCAACTCGTTGTGGAGGATCAGCCGGACGCGATCGCCCTCGCGGACGCGGATCTGCGGACCCGGCACCTGGTCGTTGTAGCCCCACGCCTCGACCATCTTCCCAGGCTCCGTCTCCCACTGGAACTTGCGCGCCGTCACCTCGAAGATCTTCACTCCTTTCTCGACGCGCGGCGCGAGCAGCTGATTCCCCTTCCCAGCGGTCTTCGCCGGGAATGCTTTGATCCCCTTCTCGTGCATCGCGTCCATCGCGTCCGCCGCGGTCGCGCTCACCGGACCAGCGGCCGGCGTCGGCAGCGTCCCGCCGTGCTCCACCGGGATCTGGCTCTTCGGCGACGCGGGAGTTGTCGCGGGGTTCTGGGTGACAGTGCTCGGCGTGCGCGACGCCGGTACGTCGTCCTTGTCCCGGCATGCGGTTGCGACGCCGGCGGCGACGAGAGTGAACGCGCTCGAGCGGAGAAAGGCGCGGCGCGACCCGGCGCTCTGCAGGAGTGCCGGTGTCGCGGGCGTGATGACGTCGCCTGCGTCGCCGTCGTTTTCGATCGACATGAAATTCCTCGCGGTGAGTTGGTGAATCGCTCACCGAATTCTCATCACCCGCGATCGTCGCCTCTGTCGGGGCGACGCCGTTTCTTCCTCCGGGAATCACCGGAGGATTGTAGGGGAATCCCTGATGGCCCGGGTCGAGTCAGCGGTCGGCTGCGGACGCCATCAGGACCGCGCACTGCGCAACTCGTACCAGCCTGCTAGCGACGCTACCGACGAACAACCGCGCGAGCACCACCAGCCCGTGAGTCCCGACGACGATCATGTCCGAGTGCTGCCCGCGCGCCGACTGGTGCGACTATGCGCATCGCGACGCGTGCCGCAACTCGGGGAATCGCGTTCGGGACGGCATCGATGATCGTTTGCATACGCGCCTCACAGTGAATGTCCGCGATCGGAATCGATGCACGATGCGATCGGCACGGCCAGCTGTGTGTCAGGCGAGGCCTGGCTTCATGTGAGGGAGTCACCGGCTGCGAGGTCGAGCAGCGCCCGGCCGTAGGGCTTTCCCCGCCGAACACGTAAGGCAAGCCGCTGCGGATTTCAGCGTCTCGCTGACGCAGCGCAAGATCGAGTCATCATAACGTCCGGGCGAGACAGAGACCCGAGCCCGGACACGCGATGCGAAACTCGATGCTGCTTTTCCCACCCGAACCCGCTGGTGCGGCAATTCGCGCGCTGGCCAGCGCCGCGCTCGTCGCGTTAGGCAGCGCCGTGCTGCCGGCTCAGGCTCGATCGGTGCTCACCGCGCAGCTGCAGCCGGCGCTCGCCGTGCCGGACGCCGCAGCGCCGCCCTTCCACGTCGGCGAGCGGTTGCAGTACGCGGTCCGGCTGTCGGCCGTGAGCCTGCGCGGCCACGGTGCGATGTGGGTCGACGGGCCGGAGCTCGTCCGCGGGACCGAGACATTCGTCCTCCATTTCGGCTTCGATGCGCGGCTCGGCCCGGTGAGGGTCTCCGACCTGACCGAGTCCTGGCTCGATCCGCGACGGATGGCGGCGCTTCGCTTCGTGAAGCGCGAGCGTCACCCGTTCTCGAGTCACGACGAGGACGTGTCGCTCTTTCCCGACGAGAGGCGGTGGTCCGCCGCCGACGGCAGCTCCGGCGAAAGCATCACCGCCGCGCCGCTCGACGAGCTCTCGTTCAT
>JAICUE010000537.1 GCA_025936015.1 Gemmatimonadaceae bacterium | reverse complement strand
CGTAGCGCGTCGCGCAGTAACAGCTCGTTGTGACCCATCGCATAGAAATCACCCGTGTCGAGCAGCGTGATTCCCGTCTCGAGCGCGGCGTGAACTGTCGCGATGCTTTCATCCCGGTCCGACGGGCCGTAGAAATCCGACATTCCCATGCAGCCGAGGCCGACGGCGGAAACCGCGGGGCCTGACCGGCCAAGTGTGCGCGTCTGCATTTTTTCGCCGACCGTGATTTGAATGGAAGTCGCAAGCCGCCTTCCGCGACGGCAGCCCGTTGCACTAACGTATGGCAGCGGCTCATCCGCCGAACCCCAGGTAATGAACGACGCCCCTCTCGAACCGCCCGCCAACGGCGACAGCGAACCGTCAGGCAGCAACTCCGTGGCGCCGGAACCGCAACCTGCCGCGGTCGCTTCCGCCACCCCCGAGACCACGCTGCTGCGGCCGGAGCAGACCCGGGGTCTGTATCGCCTCCTCGTCGACAGCGTCCGCGACTACGCGATTTTCGCGCTCGATGCTACCGGCCATGTCCTCAGCTGGAATGCCGGCGCGGAACGTTTCAAGGGCTATAAAGCGCACGAAATCATCGGGAAGCACTTCTCGATCTTCTACCCGGAAGAGGACAAGTGGAAGCCGCCGCTCGAGCTCCGGATCGCGACGGAAACGGGGCGCTTCGAGGAAGAAGGGTGGCGCCTGCGGAAGGACGGATCGCGCTTCTGGGCGAGCGTCGTCATTACCGCCCTGCGCAATCAATCAGGAGAGCTCGTCGGCTTCGCGAAGGTGACGCGCGATCTCACGGAGCGACGGATCGCCGAGCAACAGCGACTCGAGGACGCGCGACGGGTCGCGATCTCGGAAGAGGCGAACCGCGCGAAAGCGAGCTTCCTCGCTGCGATGAGCCATGAGCTGCGCACGCCACTCAACGCGATCGCCGGGTACGCCGATCTCCTGCTCAGCGGCGTCGGCGGCGACGTGAGCGAACAGCACCGGGAATATCTCGAGCGAATCCGCAGCAGCCAGCAGCACCTGCTCGCGATCATCAACGACATCCTCAACTTTTCCCGACTCGAAGCGGGCCAGCTCGAGTATCGCGTCGAAGAGGTGCCGCTTCGCGCCGTGATCGACGCAGTGTCGCCGATGATTCATCCGCAGGCGCAGGCGAAGTCGATCCAGTTGGAGACGACCGGCAACCTCGACGCCGTCGCGTCGGCCGACCGCTCGAAGGTCGAGCAGATCCTGCTCAACCTGCTCTCGAATGCCGTGAAGTTCACGTCGGCCGGCGGCCGGATCGATGTCGAGTGTTCGGCGCACGACGACCGCGTCCAGCTCACGGTGACCGACACCGGCGTCGGGATCGCGCCGGAGGATCTCGCCGCGATCTTCCAGCCATTCGTACAGGTTGGTCGCTCCCTCACCAGTCCGCACGAAGGAACGGGGCTCGGCCTCGCGATCAGCAGCGACCTGGCACACGGGATGGCGGGAGAGCTCGCGGTCAGCAGCTCGCTCGGGAATGGCTCGACCTTCACGCTGAGCCTCCCGGCGTGGAAGGGCACAGCGCGCTGAGTGTCCGCGGACAAGCGGCAGATCGCGAATGGCGGTCCCTGAAGTCACGGCAACGCGCGCGGAGGGATCCCCTCGCACCGCTTCCGCCGACAAACCTCATGCGTTGCGAGGTCTGCTGCCCACTGGCTAACGTTGCCACGGGCGATGCGCGCGCGTCGCGGTCGCCGCAGGCTCTTCCGACCCACGACGAAACTCGATGCGCATCGGCATTCCACGTGAGATCGCTCCAGGCGAGCGGCGCGTCGCGCTGACTCCGGATATGGTCGCCCGCCTCATCAAAAGCGGG
>JAICUE010000172.1 GCA_025936015.1 Gemmatimonadaceae bacterium | reverse complement strand
TGGCACGCGGCGCGCCGCCCCGAGGATCCGCTCGCCGACTTGCGCGCGCTGATCGACCGTTATGAGCCCGCGGACGTTCCCGAGCTCGGTGCGTTCTGGAGCGGGGCCGTCGGGTATTTCTCGTATGACGTCGTTCGGCTCATCGAGAAGCTTCCGGATTCTCCGCCCGAGGGACCGCGCGTGCCTGACGGTCTGTTCGTGTTTACCCGCGCGGTGGTGATCATCGACAATCTGCGCGCCCAGGCGCGCGTCGTCGTCGGAGTTCCCGTCGATGCGGGCATGAGCAGCGAGACGATCCGCGCGCTTCACGACGATGCGCTCGGCACCGTGATCGAGACGATCGCCCGGTTGCGGGCGCAGCATTCGCTCGCGCCGCTGGAGTTGGATCGCGGCGCGCCAGCGGCGACTGGTGTGTCCTCGTACGAGCGGAGCGCATTCATTGCCGACGTGGAGAAGATTCGCGAGTACATCTTCGCCGGAGATGCGTTTCAGGTGCTGCTGGCGCGGCGCATCGTGGTGCCGCACGATTTCCCCGGTGAAGCGTTGTATCGTGCGCTGCGCGCGCTGAATCCGTCGCCGTACATGTACCACCTCGTGCTCGACGGAGTCGAGCTGGTCGGCAGCTCGCCCGAGCTGCTCGTGCGCGTCGCCGGGAGTCGCGTTACCGTGCGCCCGATCGCCGGCACACGCCCGCGTGGCCGGACGCCGGGAGAGGATGACGCACTCGCGGCTGAACTTCTCGCGGACGAAAAGGAACGCGCCGAGCATTTGATGCTCATCGACCTCGGGCGCAACGACGTCGGGCGGATCGCGCGCTACGGCAGTGTCGAGGTCACCGACTTCATGACCGTCGAGCGCTACTCGCACGTGCTGCACATCGTCAGCGAAGTGCGCGGCACCCTCCCCGCGGACGCGAGCGCACTGGACGTCTTCCGCGCGACCTTTCCCGCGGGGACCATGACTGGCGCGCCAAAAGTTCGCGCGATGCAGATCATCGACGAGCTCGAGCCGCATCGCCGTGGGGCGTATGCTGGCGCGGTGGGGTACATCGCCGCCGGCGACCGGCGGATGGACCTTGCGATCACCATCAGGACGTGCGTGATCGCCGACGGCGAAGCCAACGTCCAGGCGGGCGCCGGTATCGTCGCCGACTCGGTCGGCGAGCGGGAATGGGAGGAGACCGAGAACAAGGCGCGCGCGATGCTCCTCGCGATCGGACAGGTGCGCCGTGCGCTCGGCATTGCCGCCGAGTAAACGCGCGCTTCGGTGGTGACCTGTCGCACGAAGGCCGCGCTGAGACCTGCGCCGCTGGCCCGCGCCGCTATGCGTTCCGCCGAAGGGTCGCCATATTGGGGGCGATGCCTTTCAAGCTGATCAGCACCGAGGGAGAGCAGACGTTCGAGCTCCGCTCCGGCGGGACGCTCGTCGTCGGCCGCGCCCTGACGAGCGACATTCCGGTACTCGACCCGACCATTTCGCGCCGCCATGCCGAAGTGCTGTGGGATGACACTGGCGTACACGTGAAGGATCTTGGCTCGAGCAACGGGACCTTCCTGAATGGCGTCAAGGTCGAGGCAGCGAAGCTGTCGCCGGGCGATGTCATAACGTTCGGCAAGGTCCCCTTCCGGCTGAAGGAGATCGTCGGCGATTCGCGTCCCGGACCGACCGACACCCCGAGCTCGTTCGGACCCGTCGTCGCGCCGGGCGCGACGATCGTTCGCGCGCTGCCGGTGCGCAGCGACTCGCGCCAGCCCTTCGCCGCGGTGCGCTCGAGCCAGACCACGACCGGCGTCGTCGACGAATCGACCCCCGCGCGCCGGGTGCAGGAGAAGAACGAGCAGAAGCTCGCGCTGCTGCTCGAGGTCTCGAAGGGACTGACGAGCGCGGTCGACGTCGACGCGTTGCTCGAGAAGATCGTGGGAGAGGTATACAAGATTCTCGACGTCGATCGCGTCGCGATCCTGCTCGTCGACGACCAGATGCAGCTGCAACCGAAGATCGCGCGTGACAAGCGCGGCACCACGGCCGGGAAGATGGTGCCGCAATCGATCGTGCGAAAAGTCGTCGAGGAGAAGGTCGCGATCCTCTCCGACAACACCCTCGAAGACCAGCGCTTCGGCGGCCAGTCGATCGTGATGCAGCGCGTGCGATCGGCGATGTGCGGGCCACTGATCGGCAGCGAGGAACGAGTGTTAGGCGTCCTCTACGTCGACAACCTGACGACGGCGCATCGCTTCAGTGAAGAGGACCTCGAGTTCCTCATCGCATTCGCCGGAATCGCCGGCGTCGCGATCGAGAACTCGCAGTTCGCCGATCGAATCCGCCGGGAGACGCTTGCACGCAGCAACTTCGAGCGTTTCTTCGCCCCGGGGCTCGCGGCGCGGATCGCCAGCTCACCCGATGCGGTCAAGCTCGGCGGCGAGAAGCGGCAGGTCGCGGTGCTGTTCAGCGACATCCGCGGCTTCACCGCGCTCTCGGAGACGATGACCCCGGAGGAGATCGCGACGCTGCTCAGCGAGTACTTCACCGAGATGGTCGAGTGCGTGTTCCGCAACAACGGTACGCTCGACAAGTTCATCGGCGACGCGGTCATGGCACAGTGGGGCGCCCCGATCGGCGAGCCCGACGACGCCGATCGCGCGATGCACGCCGCGCTCGAGATGATGACCGCGCTCGACGAGCTGAACGCGCGATGGCGGGCCGAGGGGCGCCCGCAGCTCTCGATCGGCATCGGCCTCAACTTCGGTGAAGCGTTCGCCGGCAACATCGGCTCCGAGCGCCGCCTCGAGTTCACCGTCATCGGCGACACCGTCAACACCGCCAGCCGCCTGTGCTCCGCGGCCGACGGCGGCGAGATCCTGCTCTCCGAGGATTTCCGCCGTGCGCTGCATGAGCCGCCTCCGCTCGACGAACGCGAGCCGATCGAGTTGAAGGGAAAGAGCCAGCGCATCTCGCTCTACTGCGTCACGACGACGTGAGCATCGCGGCCGACGCGACGCCGCCGGGCTACGTACGCGTCGGCGTTGCACCGCGTCAGGCCATCGTGCGAGAGCGCGAGGCGAACGATGTGCGCGCGATCCTGACAGCGACGAGCCTGCACGACTGGGCCTCGCGGGTGTACGGCGCCAATCTCTACACCGGCCGCGCGCCGGCTTATGGCGTGGCACTGCCGAGCAGCGGTACACGCGTCGTCGTGCGCCACGCGAAGCACGGCGGCCTGCTCGCCCCGATCACGAGCGACCGATTCGCCGGTTCCGGTCGCGCACCGCACGAGCTCGAGACCTCGGCGCGCCTGACGGCCGCCGCGGTGCCGACGCCCGCGTTCGTCGGTTACGCGGTGTATCCCGTCGGCTTCGGACTCTCGCGCATCGACGTGCTCGTCGAAGAGGTGCCGGGTGCTCGCGATCTCGCCAACCTCGTCGGCGATGACGGAATGACGCCGCCGCTGATCGAGGCGACCGCGCATCTCCTCGCCGCCCTCGCCCGCGCGGGTGCCCGGCACGAGGACCTCAACGTGAAGAACGTCCTGATCTCCCGCGCCGTCAGGCCTGACGGCGCGGCCGCGCCGCCGGTCGCCTACGCGATCGACGTCGACCGCGTCTCGTTCGGGCATCCGCGGGTGCGGGCGATGGAGGCGAACATCGCCAGGCTCGCTCGCTCGGCGCGCAAGTGGCGCCGCGGCCGCGAGCTCCCGGTCGACGAAGAGCATCTCGCGGCGATGGCTCGTCGTGCACGGGAGCTCGCGGCATGAGCGCGACGTCGCCAATCAAGCTCGATCGCGTCGCCATCGTCATGATGAGCGCGGTCGGCGACGCGGTGCACGTGCTCCCGGTGATCAACGCGATCAAGCGCGCGAATCCGTCGTCGCGCATCAGCTGGATCATGCAGCCCGGGCCCGCCTCGCTCGTCCGCGGTCACGAGGCGGTGGACGAGATTCTGCTGTTCGATCGGGCGAAGGGACCCGGCGCGTATCTCGACCTTCGTGGTCAGCTCGCGCACCACCACTTCGACGTCGCACTCGCGCTGCAGGTGTACTTCAAGGCGGGGATCGTCGCCGCGCTGACTCCGGCCGACGTCAAGCTGGGGTTCGATCGCGCCCGGGCCCGCGACCTGAACTGGCTGTTCACCAACCGCCGCATCGCCCCCCAACCGATGCAGCACGTCCAGGACCAGTACCTCGAGTTTCTCGCGCCGTTAGGCGTCGCCCACGATCCCATCCAGTGGCGGCTCGGGCCCTGGCCCGAGGAACGTCCTTGGCAACGCCAGTTTTTCGCGCCCCTCGAGCGCCCGGCGGCGAGCATCGTCGTCGCGACGAGCAAGGCCGAGAAGGACTGGATGCCCGAGCGGTGGGCAGCGGTCTGCGACGCACTGTGGTTCGACTTCGGCTTGCAACCGGTGCTCGTCGGGGGCCGCTCGTCGCGCGAGCTGGCCGCCGAGCGGGTCATCCTCGAGAAGACGCGATGCGCGCCGGTGTCCGCGTTAGGCAGCGGACTGCGGAAGCTGGTCTCGATCATCGACGGCTCGGCGCTGGTGCTGTCGCCGGACACCGGGCCGCTTCACGTAACGGTCGCGCTCGACCGGCCCGTCGTCTCGCTGATCGCGTACTCGAATCCGAAGCGCGTCGGGCCGTACCGCAAGTTTCACGACCTGATGATCGACGCTTACGGTGATCCGGGCGAGGACTACCCGATCTCGATGGAGAACCGCCCGGGCCGGATGCCGCGAATCAGCGTCGAGGATGTGCTGTCGCGCGTCGAACGCTGGCGCACCGCGTATGCCGCGCGCTACGGGATGGGTGCTGTCTCGACGAGCCGGCCAAACTCGTAACGCAGCCCGACCCGCGCCAGCAGGCGCACGAGCAGGTTCAGCGCGAGTCCCATGACGGCGAAGTAGTCGCCCTCGATGCGCGAGACGATCGTCGCGCCATATCCCTGGATGCCGTACGCGCCGGCCTTGTCCATCGGCTCGCGCGTCGCGATGTACGCGGCGATCTCGGCATCATCGATGGCCCGGAACGTGACAGCTACCCGCTCGACAGCGCTCTCGATCTTGCCACTCCGCGCCACGGCGACCGCGGTCAGCACGGTGTGCGAGCGCCCGCTCAGCAGGCGGAGCATGCGTGCCGCATCGGCCGCGTCTGCCGGCTTGCCGAGCACCGTGCCGTCGACGACGACGATCGTATCGCTGCCGACGATGACCGCCGCTGCCGCCGTCTTGCCGGCGAGCGCGAAGGCCTTCCCTCGCGCCAGGCGCTCGCAAAGCTCTTCCGGCGCTTCACCAGCGAGCGGGGATTCGTCGATATCAGCCGGTCTCACTTCGTGTGCCAACCCGATCAGCGCGAGCAGCTCGCGCCGTCGCGGGGACTGTGACGCCAGCACGATCTCCGGCGACACCGTCATCGCTCGAGCCAAAGTGTGACGGGACCATCGTTGACCAGCTCGACGTCCATCATCGCCCCGAACTCTCCCGTCTCGACCGTTAGGCCCCTCGCGCGGAGCATCGCGACGAAGCGCTCGTAGAGCGGCTCAGCCACCTCCGGTCTCGCCGCGTCGATGAAGCTGGGCCGTCTCCCCTTTGAGGCATCGCCGTACAGCGTGAACTGCGACACTGCCAGCACCGCGCCGCCGACGTCGCTCAGCGCGAGGTTCATCTTCTCATCCGGATCGGCGAACAGGCGCAGCCCGGCGACCTTCTCGGCCATCCACGCGATCTTTTCCTCGGTATCATCGTGAGTGATCCCGATGAGCAGCAGGTACCCACGCGCGATGGAGCCCGCGACGCGCGCAGAACCGTCGTTCGCGCGAATCCGCACTTCTGCCCGCCCGACCCGCTGCAACAGTACACGCATTGCGAGAGAACCTAACACCGACGCCCAACGCGCGCCGCCCGCGCGCGCCGTTGCTGTCTCGCCCTGTCCTCTGGCCGATCCTATGCCTCATGCCGCGTGTCCGCATGCCCCCGCCAGCATGCCGCGTGGCCGGGCAGCCTGGCTCATGCCTCATGGCCGTGCACGCCTCGTGGCCCTCGAGACGGTAGCAGCCACGAAAC
>JAICUE010000359.1 GCA_025936015.1 Gemmatimonadaceae bacterium | reverse complement strand
GAGGAAGAAGTCGATCCGATGGACTTCCTCGAGGTGATGGAGAAGAAGCTGGAGCTGGTGGACATGAGCGACGTGATGCTGAATCGCTCGGTGAATACCGGCTTCTCGGGCGGCGAGAAGAAGCGCAACGAGATCCTGCAGATGGCGGTGCTCGAGCCGAAGCTGGCGATCCTCGACGAGACCGACTCGGGGCTCGACATCGACGCGCTGCGCGTGGTCGCCAACGGCGTCAACGCGCTGCGCCGGCCCGATCGGTCGACGATCGTCGTCACGCACTACCAGCGGCTGCTGAACTACATCGTCCCCGATTACGTGCACGTGCTCGCCGGCGGCCGCATCGTGAAGAGCGGCGGCAAGGAGCTCGCGCTCGAGCTCGAATCGAAGGGCTATGACTGGATCACCGGCGCGACCGGGGCGGCGGCGTGACCACCTCGGCGTACCTCGAGGACGTAAAGGCGGCGACGTCGCGCGACGGTGAGCCGCGCTGGCTGCGCGACCTCCGCGCGCGCGGCGCGGCGCAGTTCGCCAAGGTCGGATTCCCGACGACTCGCGACGAGGACTGGAAGTACACGAGCGCCGCGCCGATCGCCGAGCTCGACGTCCGCGCGCTGCAGGAGCCGGGCGGCGAGGTCACGGCCGAGCAGCTCGCGCCGTACACCTTCGGCGAGCATGGCTGGACGACCCTCGTGTTCGTCAACGGCCGCTACGACGCCGAGCTGTCGAGCGGGCTGGCGCTCGAGGCGGGCGTCCGCGTCCTGCCGTTAGGCGAGGCGCGCGAGGAGATGGCCGACGTCGTCGAGCGAACGCTCGGCTCGATCTGCACGGTCGAGCAGAGCGCGTTCGTCGCACTGAACGCGGCGCTGCACAGCGACGGGGCGGTGGTACACCTCGCGCCCGGCGCGTACGCGGCGAAGCCGATCCACCTGCTGTTCGTGTCGGATGCGCTCGCGGCAAAGGGTGCATCACATCCGCGAGTGCTGATCGTCGCCGAGCCGAACTCGAAGGCGACGGTGATCGAGAGCTACGTCGCGTTAGGCCAGGCGACGTACCTGACCAACTCGGTGACGGAGATCTCGCTGGCCGACGGCGCGACGATCGCGCACTACAAGATCCAGCGCGAGAGCCCGCGGTCGTACCACGTCGCGACGATCGACGCGCGCCAGGGGAGAGACTCGCACTTCGTCTCCTTCTCCTTCGCGACCGGGGCCGCGCTGTCGCGGACGAACGTCTGGACGGTGCTCGGCGGCGAGGGCTGCGGCGCGACGCTGAACGGCCTGTACATGGCGGATGGTGAGCAGCACGTCGACCACCAGACGCGGATCGAGCACCAGAAGGAGAACTGCTACAGCCGCGAGGTCTATCGCGGGGTGCTCGACGACACCGCGCACGGGGTGTTCAACGGGAAGGTGTACGTCCATCCCGAGGCGCAGAAGACCGACGGCAAGCAGGAGAACCACACCCTGCTGCTGTCGCCGCGGGCGGTGATCGACACCAAGCCGCAGCTCGAGATCTTCGCCGACGACGTGAAGTGCACGCACGGCGCGACCGTCGGGCGGATCGACGCGACCTCGCTCTTCTACATGAAGAGCCGCGGCGTCGGCGCGGTGCGGGCGCGCCAGCTGTTGACGTACGCGTTCGCCGCCGACGTCCTCGAGCAGATCGAGCTCGAGCCGTTGCGGAACAGCCTCGAGGAGCTGACGCTGGCGCGCTTCACCCGCGACGATCGTTAGCGGGCGCTCGCCGTCAGGCAGCGCCGGGAAGTAATGAGCATGAGCGACAACACGGAGCTGTACCAGAGCCTGATACTCGACCACAACCGCTCGCCGCGGAATCACGGCGCGCCGGCGGTGGTCGATCGGGTGGCCGACGGCCGCAACCCGATGTGCGGCGACCAGCTCCGCGTCTGGGTGACGCTCGACGGCGACCGCGTCGCCGACGTCCGCTTCGCCGGAAAGGGGTGCGCGATCTCGCAGGCGTCGGCGTCGCTGATGACGGTCGCGGTCAAGGGAAAGACGCGCGCCGAGGCGGATGCGATGTTCGACCGCTTTCACGACATGGTCACGGGCAAGCCGGCCGACGAGGCGGCGACCGCCGCGTTAGGCAAGCTGGTGGTGTTCGGCGGCGTGTCGCGCTTCCCGGCGCGGGTGAAGTGCGCCAGCCTCGGCTGGCACGCGATGCGGGCCGCGTTGCACGCCGATCCGGCGGCGGCGCCGGCGGTGAGCACGGAGTGAGCGCACAGTGCGCGAACGCCATATGAGCGCACAGTGCGCGAACGCCATATGAGCGCACAGTGCGCGAACGCCAGATGAGCGGAGCGCCGGCAGCCGATGGCTTCGCGCGGGTGGCGAGCCTGCGCGACCTCACCGACGGGACGCTGCTCGGCGTCGAGCTGCCTGACGGTGAGCGAGTCTGCCTGATCAACGACGGGGGCACGGTCCGCGCGGTCGGGGACGAGTGCCCGCACCAGGGCTTTGCGCTCTCCGCGGGCGAGCTGCTCGGCAACGGGACGATCGAGTGCGTCTGGCATGGAGCGCGGTTCGATTGCCGGAGCGGCGCGGTACTGCGTGGACCAGCGGAAGAAGGGCTGACGGTCTATGCGACGCGTGTCGTCGGCGACGACGTGTTCGTCGCGCCACTGGAGCGGTGAGGAGCGAATGACCGGGCCATTGATTGCGACGATCGCGGCGATGCCTCGCGCCAAGGCTGATGGTGCCGAGCGGCGCGCTGACTTCCCGCTGCTTGCCGCGAATCCGGGGCTGCACTACCTCGACTCGGCGGCGACTTCGCAGAAGCCGGTGGCGGTGCTCGACGCGATGCGCGACTACTACGAGCACGACAACGCGAACC
This sequence comes from Gemmatimonadaceae bacterium, assembly GCA_025936015.1. GTDB lineage: Bacteria > Gemmatimonadota > Gemmatimonadetes > Gemmatimonadales > Gemmatimonadaceae > JABFXC01. The sequence goes on along the minus strand of JAICUE010000359.1, from coordinate 779 downwards.
CGCATCGCGGCGCGTATGCGCTGAGCGTGCGGGCGACGGATCGCTACGCCGAAGCTCGGCGTACGGTTGCACGGTTTGTCGGGATCAGTGACGTGGACTGCCTGATCTTCACGCGCGGCACGACCGAGTCGCTCAACCTCGTCGCGACCGCGTGGGGGGTCGCTGAAGTCGGCGCTGGCGACGAGATCGTAGTAACCGCGATGGAGCATCACGCGAACTTCGTCCCATGGCAGCAGCTCGCTCGCGCGAAAGGGGCGACGTTCCGGATCGTGCCGCTCACCACCGACGGGCGCATCGACCTCGACGCGTTAGGCGACATGCTCGGCGCCCGGACGAAGGTGGTGGCCTTCCCCCACGTGTCGAACGCACTCGGGACGGTGAATCCGGTTCGCGAGATCGTGGAGCTGGTGCGCGCGCGGGCACCAATGGCGACCATCGTCTGCGACGGGGCGCAAGGTGCGCCGCACCTGCCGGTGAGCTTCGATTTGCTCGGTGTCGACTTCTACGCCTTCAGCGGCCACAAGATGTGCGGGCCGATGGGGATCGGGGTGCTGCTCGGCAAGCGGAAGCTCCTCGAGGCGATGCCGCCCTACCAGATGGGCGGCGACATGATCGACATCGTCGGCGATGCGGAGACGAGCTGGAACGTGCTCCCGCACAAGTTCGAGGCGGGCACGCCTAACGTCGCCGATGCGGTCGGGCTGGCAGCGGCGGTGGACTATCTCGATGGGATCGGGATCGACCACGTTCGCCGGCACGAGCGGGAGCTGACCGCGCTC
>JAICUE010000366.1 GCA_025936015.1 Gemmatimonadaceae bacterium | reverse complement strand
CAGGTGCACGCCGGCGGCCGCGGCAAGGCGGGCGGCGTCAAGCTGGCAAAGACTCCCGCTGAAGCACGCGAAGTCGCCGAGAAAATCCTCAAGCTCCACATCAAGGATCTTCCCGTGCAGAAGGTGCTCGTGACGCCGGCGGCGGACATCGCCAGCGAAGCATACGTCGGGATCATCGTCGATCGCGCTCGCAAGAAAGCTGTCTTCATGGTCAGCCCCGCCGGCGGCATCGACATTGAGGAAGTCGCGGCGAAAACGCCGGAGAAGATTCTCTATCTCCCGGTCGACGGTCGTTATGGCCTGATGGACTTCCAGGCGCAGCAGATGGGCTTCTTCCTCTACAAGGATGCGAAGCAGGCCCGCGCCGCCGCGAAGATCATGGGGCAGCTCTACAAGGCGTTCATGAAGAGTGGCGCCTCGCTCGCCGAGATCAACCCGCTGGTCGTCACGCCTGACGGCGACGTCCTCGCGCTCGACGCGAAGATGGTCATCGACGACAACGAGCTCGATCGCCATCCGGAAATCTCGAAGCTGCGCGACGAGAGCGCCGAGGCACCGAGCGAGGTCCAGGCGCGCAACGCCAATCTGACTTTCATCAAACTGGACGGCAACGTCGGCTGCGTCGTCAATGGCGCCGGCCTCGCGATGGCGACGATGGACCTGGTGAAATACTACGGTGGCGAGCCGGCGAACTTCCTCGACATCGGCGGCTCGTCGAATCCGGAAAAGGTCGTCAACGCGCTGAAGATCATAACGGCAGATCCGAGCGTGAAGGCGATCCTGTTCAACATCTTCGGCGGCATCACCCGCACCGATGACGTCGCGAACGGCATCGTGACCGCGACGAAGCAGAACCCGCTCAAGGTGCCGATCGTGATTCGCCTGACGGGCACGAATGAAGAGATCGCGATGAAGATCCTGACCGAGAACGGCTTCTCCGCATCTTCCGACATGGACGAGGCAGTACAGAAGGCCGTCCAGCTCGCGACGAAGGGAGGGAAAGCCGCGTGAGCGTCTTCATCGACAAGAACACGACCGTCATCGTGCAGGGGATCACGGGCCGCGACGGCTCGTTCCACACGAAGCAGATGATGGAGTACGGTACGAAGATCGTCGCCGGCGTCACGCCGGGGAAAGGCGGCCAGAAGTTCGAGGGCACGGTCCCGATCTTCAATACCGTCGCCGAGGCGATGAAGGCGACGAACGCGAACACGAGCGTGATCTACGTTCCGCCGCTGTACGCCGCGGACGCGATGCTCGAAGCCGCGGACGCCGGCGTCAAGTTCATCGTCGCGATCACCGAGGGTGTCCCGGTCCTCGACATGACGCGCGTCTATCCCTTCGTGAAGGAGAAGGGCGCCCGACTGCTCGGGCCGAACTGCCCGGGGCTGATCACACCGGGCCAGAGCAAGGTCGGCATCATCCCCGGCCGCATTTGCACGCCCGGCCCGGTCGGCGTCGTCAGCCGCTCGGGTACGCTCACCTACGAGATCGTCTACCAGCTCACGCGCGCCGGCATCGGGCAGACGACGTGCGTCGGCATCGGCGGCGATCCGATCAACGGGACCAACTTCATCGACTGCCTCGACGCGTTCGAGAAGGATCCGAACACGAAGGCGATCTGCATGATGGGCGAGATCGGCGGCACCGACGAGCAGGAAGCGGCGGCGTTCGTCAAGCAGCACATGAAGAAGCCGGTCGTCGGCTTCATCGCCGGCCAGACCGCGCCACCGGGGCGACGGATGGGCCACGCCGGTGCGATCATCTCCGGATCGTCGGGCACCGCCGCCGAGAAGCTCGAGGCGTTTGCCGCCGCCGGAATGGGCGTCGCCAAGCGGCCGCTCGATTTTGTCGAGCTGATCAAGGCCCGGCTCAAGTGACCGGCGCGGACCGTTAGGCCTGACGGCGGCGTGCGACTCTCCGACTACGTCGTTGCGTCACGGGCGGTGGTTCCGCTCGCCGCCACCGAGCTGCCAGCCGCGGCGCGGGCGCTCTTCGAGTGCCTCGTCTCGGCCGGCGCGGTCCAGAACCCCGAAGTCCTGCTCGACCGCGTGGTCGCCGAGCGTCCGGAAGACATCGTCGCGATGGGCGATCGCGCATTTCTCCTGCACTACCGCACCGACGCCGTGAAGGACATCGGCGTCGCGATCGGCACCGCGCCCACGCCGATCTGCCGCCAGCTCGGCGAGGAGGATCGTCAGTGCGCGCAGATCGTGCTCCTCATCGCGGCACCACCGCGGATGGCCGGCCGGTATCTCCAGCTCGTTGGCGCGCTCGCCCGGCTGCTGTCGCGCCCCGAAACCGTCGAGGCGGTGCTCGCCGCGCCTGACGGCGCCGCGCTCGCCGGGCTGCGCGCCTTCCGGGACGCCGAGCTTCCCGAGCAGCTGCTCGTGCGCGACATCATGACCGAGCGTCCGCGTTCGATCACCCCTGACATGCTCGCCCGCGACGCTGCGCGGGAGATGGTGCGCTCGCGCCTCGGCGGCCTTCCGGTCGTCGACGCGGAGTCGCGGGTGATCGGGATCCTCAGCGAGCGCGACCTGCTCCGGCATCTCCTCACCAACTATCTTGGTGACACCGGCTCGGCGAAGACTCCGATCCCGTCGGGGCGCGTCGTTCGCGACGTGATGAATCGACAGGTGCTCTGCGTCTCCGCCGAGCAGCCGCTCGCTGAAGTCGCGGCATTGATGGCAAACAAGGAAGTCGACCGGGTGCCAGTGGTGCGCGACGGAAAGCTCGTCGGCTTCCTCACCCGCGGCGACATCGTCCGCAAACTCATAGGATCCTGATCATGGCAGGCAACAGAACGTTGGCGATCGTCAAGCCGGACGCATTCGGCTCGGGCAAGGCGGGGAAGATTCTCGCGCACATCGAGGGCGCTGGATTCAGGATCATCGCCGCGCGCGTCACGCATCTGAGCGACGCCGAAGCGGGTGAGTTCTACGCCGTGCACAAGGAGCGACCCTTCTTCGGCTCGCTCACGAAGTTCATGACCTCGGGACCGTGCATGCCCGTCGTGCTCGAGAAGTCCGACGCGGTCGCGTCCTTTCGCAAGACGATCGGCGCAACCGACCCGGCGGAGGCCGAGGCGAACACGATCCGGAAGCTGTTCGCCGAGAGCAAGGAGCGGAACGCGATCCATGCGTCCGACTCCGACGAGAACGCGTACCGTGAGGCGCGCTTCTTCTTCAGTGAGACAGAGCTGATCCGGGCGCGCTGAAGCGCCGGCGAGGGCAGCGCTGCGACACGGCGGGAATGGCCGCGACTAAACTCCGTCGCGGTCATGACTTGCCCGTCGTGGCTGCCTTGGATAAATTTATCGGCTATGCTGTCCTTTGACCTTCGTTCGCTCGAGAGCCAGCCGGTGCAGGTGGCCGGGACCCTCGCGCCGGATGATGCGGTCTGGCAGGAGGGAGATCCAACGCCCGCCGGTCCGATCGATGTCACGGGCCGGCTCTCCCAGGCGGGGCCGGGAAAGTTCTACTTTCACGGACATCT
>JAICUE010000128.1 GCA_025936015.1 Gemmatimonadaceae bacterium | reverse complement strand
CGCGATGCGGCTCGACCGTGGATCGGATGCGGCCGCGACCGATGCTGCGCACCCGGGCTTTGTCTTCCGCGACGAGACCGCCGCGGCGGGGATCAGCTTCGTGCATCACCGGCCGAGCTTCGATCCGAAGATCGCCAACGTCGAGCCGCACGTCGCGGCCGTGGGCGCATCGGTCTCCGTTGCCGACTTCGACGGTGATGGCTGGCCCGACCTCTACTTCACCAACAGCCGCTTCGGCGCGCCTAACGCGCTGTACCATAACCGCGGCGACGGCACCTTCGCCGACGTTGCCGCCGACGCCGGCCTCGCCAATCTGAACGCACCCGGCGTCGGCGTCTCGATGGGCGCGGTCTGGGGCGACATCGACAACGACGGTCGCGAGGACCTCCTCGTCTATCGGTACGGGTATCTCTCGCTCTTCCGCAACGTCGATGGGCGGCACTTCGAGGACGTCACCGCCCAGGCCGGACTGCACCGCTGGGTGAACAGCAACGGCGCGATCTGGCTCGACTACGATCGCGATGGATTGCTCGATCTCTACGTCACCGCCTACTTCCGCGGCGACCTGGACCTCTGGCACCTCGCGACCACCCGGATCATGCACAACAGCTTCGAGTACGCGACCAACGGCGGAAAGAACCTGCTCTTCCACAACGTCGGCGGCGGCAAGTTCGTCGATGTCACCGACAGCCTTGGCGTCGGCAGCACCCGCTGGACGCTTGCCGCCGCATCGGCGGACTTCAACGGCGACGGCTGGCCCGACATCTACCTCGCGAACGACTACGGTCCCGAGGAGCTCTACCTCAACGATCACGGCAAGCGGTTCGTCCTCACCACCGCTGGCCTCGAGAGCGAATCGAAGAGCGGGATGTCGGTCGCGTTAGGCGACGCATTCAACCGCGGCCGGCTCGACGCCTTCGTCACCAACATCTCCGAGCGCGGCTACATCTTCCAGAACAACAACCTCCGCCTCAACGGGATGGCCGACGGCGGCCGGTTCAGGAACGTGGCCGAGGGCGCGATCGCCGACGCGGGCTGGGCGTGGGGCGCGCAGTTCGGGGACTTCAACAACGATGGCGCCAACGAGCTCTTCGTCGCCAACGGCTTCATCTCGGCCGACAGCTCGCGCAGCTACTGGTACGCGATGTCGAAGATCGCCGGCGCGAACGGCCGCTTCTTCGAGGACGCGGCCACCTGGCCCGCGTTCGGGAACTCGAGCCTCTCGGGCTACGAGCGGTCGCGCGTCTATCTCAATCGCGGCGTCGCCGGCTGGGTCGACGTCGCCGCCAAGGTCGGCGCGACGGATCTGTACGATGGCCGCGCGGTCGCCCTCGCCGATCTCTCCAACCGCGGCGCCGTCGACGTGGTCGTCGCGAACCAGAATCAGCCCGCGCTGCTGTACCGCGATTATCCGGACAGCGCCGCCCACTGGATCGAGCTCAAGCTCATCGGGACGCGCAGCAATCGCAGCGCGATCGGCGCGGAGGCGGTGCTCGAGTCGGGAGACCTCACCCAGCGCCGGGTGGTCGACGGCGGCTCGGGGTTCGCCAGCCAGAACGACCGCCGCCTGCACTTCGGGCTCGGCGCCCACGAATGGGTCGATCGCATCGTCATCCACTGGCCATCCGGCACCGAGCAGGTCGTCGCGAGGCCGCTGATCGATCGCATCGTGACGATCACCGAGCCGGCACGGTGAGATGAGCGAAGCCGCGCACTCCGCTGACGCCGCGCGCGCGCCTAACGTTCTGTCGCGCTGGTGGCGCCAGGCGAGCCGGATCGATCCGCGCTACCTCATCGCGTTCCTGATCACCCTGGTGCTCGCCGGCGCGCAGTTCCGCTACCAGATGGTCGGCGGCTACGACCGCCTGCTCGTCGCGTTAGGCGCCTGCGTCGTGACCGAGGCACTGCTGTCGTGGTTCGACCGCGGCCGGGTGGTCAACCTGCTCAGCGCCTACATCAGCGGCATCAGCCTGACGCTGCTGACGAAGCCCCAGGGGAGCCTGCTCTGGCCCTTCGCCATCGGCGGCTTCCTCGCGATCGCGTCGAAGTACGTGCTGCGCTATCGCGGAAACCATCTCTGGAACCCGACCAACTTCGCGATCTGCGCGCTGCTGCTGGTCGCGCCGGAGCACGTCTCGGTGCTCAGCCACCAGTTCGGGAACGACCTCACGACGAACGTGGTGATCTGGATCTTCGGCCTGATCATCGCCGCGCGCGTCGGCGTCCTTCACGTCACCATCGCCTACGTCGCGGGCTTTTTCCTGCTCAACAGCGTGCGCGCGGTGGCGCTGGGCCAGCCACTGCTCCCCGAGATCGCGCCGATCACCGGCCCGATGTACCAGCTCTTTGTCTTCTTCATGATCACCGACCCGCGCACCGTGGTGCGCGGCCGTCGGAAGCAGATCGTCGTCGCGATCATCATCGCGCTGATGGAAGCGCTGATCCGCCTCGCCTCCGACCGCGGCTGGCCACTGCCCACCGCCTTCAACGCGGCGCCCCCCCTCCTCGCCCTCGCGATCATCGGCCCTATCGCGAAATGGCTCGACCTGCATCAGGTGGCGAGCAACACCGGGCACGGCGCAACTGCAAAATCGGCCTGACGACGGCGGAGCGCGCGGAACTGCGGGAATGATCTACAGGAGGCACGGAGCACGCGGAGGGTTTTGTAACCGCGGTGCAGGAAAGCTGGCGTACATCAGCACTGTGAGAGGCGACGACGCGCTCGTCGCTGCAAGGCTTTGCTGCCGAGGCTTTGCTGCCGGGGCTTCACTGACAACCCTTGTCGAGAATGCCCTGCCCTCAAACGCGCTGATTCAAGGCTTTTGCTTCAAGGCGTTTGATTCAAAAGCCCTTTTACCCCCCGCCGTTATCCAACCCTCCGTGCTCTCCGTGCCTCCTGTAAAAGAACCCGCCGTGCAGTTCCGCCCTTCCTCCCCCCGTTAGGCGGCCAGCGCGTCCGTCGCCGCGGTGTGCCGGTGCCGCGAGCAGCTGCACACCATCTTCACCGCATCCCGCGCCGGCGGATAGGCGTGGTAATACATCGCCGCGACCATCGGGATGAACACGATGGTGTTGTAGAAGAGGTGCAGCTCGATGCGCGGAAACCAGATCTGCCCGATGCTCGTCGGGACGCTTCCCCCGAACCAGTAGTGGTGGGTGTTCGCCTGGTAGAACAGGATCAAGTGCTCGAAGTGGTGCCAGAACTGGATCCAGAACGAGACCATCCACCATTTGTGCGACGTCCCGACAAATCCCTTCCGCAGCACCCAGAGCCCGATCAGCATCACCAGCGCGAAGCCGTAGTGCAGCGCCTCGGTGGACATCAGCCATGGGTAGTACATGCCGAGTATCCCCATCGACATCTTCCGCGGCCAGTGCAGCACGAAGACCTGGTAGGCCTGGACGAGGTGCTCCGCCCAGTGGAAGATGACGATCACCATCAGCGTGTACAGCGCGGCCTTGTGCCATCGCGAATTGAGGCTCTCCATCAACCGCAGCGTGGGGCGCGCCGGATACGGCACGGCCAGGGACGATGGGTGGGACACGGAGCCTCCTCGTGCGGGGGGAAAGGCGGTGATCGCGTGCGCTAGAATGCGAACCGGGCCCGCAGTCGTCAAGATCCCGCGGCCCGGCCCGATCCTCCGGCCCTGGTCGAAACGCTGTCCTGGTAGACGCGGATCCAGTGGGTGCGGACGAGCACCTGCTCCTTCTCGCTCCCGAGCGCGGAGACGATGAGATTCGACTTCTGGAGCGGCATGTGACAATCGACGCAACGGCCGGCCAGCGCGTGCCCCTCCGTCGGATACAGCCCGCAGCTCTGCTCCGTGTGGCAGCTCAGGCATTTTCCGGATAGCTCCGCCACGTTCCGCTGCGTCCGGTGCACGTCATGGCACGTGAGGCATGTCATCTGCGACGACGTGAAGCACTTGCTCCGCGCGAGGAGCGCGAGCTGGTTGCCGTGCACGTCCACCGTCGCGTTCGCGTCCTGCCTGGCGATGTGCAGGTAATCCTCGAGCGGGCGCCCCGCGACGTACGAGAACGAAGGGACCTTCGGCGTCCCGAGTCCGCCGTGACATTGCCCGCACGCCTCCAGCTTCCGGTCGCGACCGAGCCGCGCCGGATTCACGATCGCCGCGCCCGTCGCGAATCGAAGCACGCTGCGTTCGCGCGCGACATGCGCCTGCCCCGATCCGTGACACCGCTCGCAGGTGATCCCGAGGATCGCGCCAGTCGAATCGAATTCATTGACGGACGTGATCGCCGGCCGCGACTCGATCCAGGTGGCGTGACACTCGAGGCAGCGCGGACCGACGCCGCGATCGAAGTTCACCCGTCCATCGACGTAGCCCGGGCCCGGGCTGTTGATCCAGCTGTCGAGCGATCGCCAGTACGACACCGGCAGCTGGTACAGCTGGTCGCCGTGCCAGTAGAGGAAGCTCTGTCCCTTCCGCCCGGACCCGACCACGTAGGCGATCCGCTCGGTGCGCATCGTCGTGTCCGGCGCCCGCCCGGTGACCGCGGTCTCGGTGAAACCGTCAGGCAGCTCGTCCAGCCGGAAGTGGACATCCGGATTCGTCGTCCGGAGCACGTTCTTCCCGCTGGCCAAGCTGCCAGCAATCACGCCACGCGATGGGCGGCGACTGGTCAGCCGGTGCGCGGTCCCCTCGTAGCTGCCCTTGTCGGTGTGACATGACAGGCAGGTCGAATCACCGACCGCGTTCGCCGCGCGCACCGGCACCGGCCGCGGCTCGCGCCGCCGCACGAGCACGACGAGCGCCACGCAGGCGAGCACCGCGGTCGTGAGCAGCGCCGCGAGACCACGCGCGAGCGAGCGACGCGAGCGCACCATCACGGGCGCGTCGCCTCGGAGCGTGCCACGCGTGACGCGGTGCCTAACGCCCGCAGCGCGTCGCCTGACGAAGCCCCGAACCTTGGCTCCGGCGACATCCCGCGCAACGCAGGCAGCATCTCGATCAATTGCTCCCGCGACATCCCGAGTAGTGCATGCCGGTCGACGAGGACGTCGAGGTCGAGTGGATAGAGATTGTGCCGCGCTGGATCGGCGAGGCCAGCGATGTTGCGGGGCGCGATCGCCGATGCCACCCAGCCGGTGAACTCGCGGCGCTGCTCGACGCTTCCACTCTCCCCGCGGCCCCCGGTAATCCGCCTGAGTCGCCGAAGACTCTCCGCCGGCAATCGCGCGAGCGCCGTGTCACCAACGCCGAGAAATCCGCTCCACGCTGCACCGTCTCCCGGCGCGACGCGCTGGCTGACCTCGGCGAAGGAAACCGTCGCGAAGTACAGCATCGCCTGCGCGGCGAACAGGTCGAAGTGCGCCATCGCTTCGTAAGCGCCGGCGACGAGCGAATCGATCTGACCCGCTTCCGCGCCGAGCATCCGCTCGTAGCTCGCGAGTGTCTCGGCCGATGGAACGCGGGCATCGGCGGCAGCATCCTCGAATGCGAGCGCGAGCCGCTCGACCGCGCGAAGGCTCCACGCGATCCCCGTCGAGAAAAGCGGGTCGACGAACGCGAACGCGTGCGGCATCATCGCCCATCGCGAGCCCGTCGCCCGCGACAGGCGATGCTGGACGTTGGCGACGAAGGTGATCGGCCGGATCGGCGTTGCGTCGGCGAAGGCACTCGCGATCGTTGGATAGCGATCGAGCAGCATTCGCCACTGCTCGGCGGGACTCGCGGCATGGGGAAGCGTCGCGCGTCCATGCGGCGTGAGCAGGAATCCCGCGCTCGTCGCCCCATCGTCGAAGCGGAGCGAGTACATCCATCCCTCATCGAGGATATGGTGCACGGCCGCCGAGTCGTCGGGGTACGGACCTGGCGGCAAACCAGGCAACATGTCGCAGATCGGCCGCACGCCCGTGAAATGGCCGAAGAGCAGTGAGGATCGCGTCTCGGTACCTGGTGCGTCCGGAATCGCGAGCAGCCGCCGCAGGAAACCGTTAGGCCCCGACGCGTCGACGAGAAAGTTCGCGCGGAGCTGGAATGGCGCACCATCGCGCGTGCCGCCTAACCGCACGCCGTCGTCGTCGAACTCCGCGCTCGTCAGCTCGGCACAATCGCGATAGTCGACGCCCACCGCAACCGCTTCACGTACGAAGTGATGATCGACGTCGGCACGCAGCCAGTGCGTGTCGGCGAGCGCGTCCTCGGGACTTGCCGCCACGAGCAGCCGCTCCGACTGTAACCCGCGCTCGCCGAACGGTTCGCCCCGATGATGCCGATAGAAGGTGAAGCCACGCTTCAGTCCTCGCCGCAGCTCGGGGTGGCGCGCGAGCCAGCGTCCGTGCGTCGCCAGGTGATGACAGTCGGCGAGATCATAACGCGCGGCGATCCGCTCGAGCGAGAGATTCGCCAACGGCGTCGTCGACTCACCGATCGCGAATCGTGGATGTCTCCCACGCTCGAGCAGCACCACGTCGTAGCCGATCACCGCGAGGATGCGCGCGAGTAGCGATCCGGCAAACCCGCTGCCGACGATCGCGACCTCGCACTCGCTCGTCACGCGGCCTCGCACACCGCGCACGACACACGCGGCTCCCGCGCGCCGCTCACGTTCATCCGTCGCATCCGCTCGATCCGCGCGCCGCGGCAGTGCGTGCACGCCGGGAGCCGCTCTGCGTCCCAGAGATCGGCGGTGATTGCCGCGCCGGTGAACTGCATGCAGCGGTCGAGCGCATCCTCGAGCTGCCTGAGCGTCGGCGGCGTGAAGAACCCGAGCTGGTGCAGCCGCTCCATCTCGCCATTCCCGCCGCGCACCGGAATGATCGACACCACCGCCGCGCGGTGCGCGACCGCATGCTCGGCGGTTCGCACCGTCCACTCGACCGACTCATCGTCAGGCACGTGGGGTGCACCGAGCAGGACGAACACCCGGAGGTCGATGCCATTGTCGCCGAGGTAGTCGGACGCCGCCGCGAAGCGCGCGAGATCAAGACGCTTGTTGATCTGCGCCGCCGCGACCGGATGAATCGTCTCCAGTCCCACCGCGACCTCGAGCCGCCCCCGAATGATCCGCGCGAACTCGCGCGTCGCCGGCCCGATCGTATTCACATGCGATTCGACCGTGACGCCGCGAAACCCGCTCGCCAGCTCGGCGATCCCTGGAAGGTCGCCGCGGGGCACCGCGCGCCGATCGAAGAAGTTGCTCGCGTTGTAGAGCTTCAACCGATCAGGGAGCGGCCCGTCCAGCGCGCCGAGTACCCCTGTGAGCTGCG
>JAICUE010000569.1 GCA_025936015.1 Gemmatimonadaceae bacterium | reverse complement strand
GCGGCGCGAGCTCGAACATCGTCGGCGCATCGGCGGCGATGTCGCGATCGACATGCCGCATCTCGTGGCCGACGTAGCTCCGCGTGTAGTGGGGAAACGCCGCCTGCGACCGCGACCGGTCGAACCATCGCAGCGCAGGCAATCCGATGGGGCCGGGAAAGCGGCCGAGCAGGAACGGCGCGTAAGCCGGGCCGGTCACCGATGGAAACGTCGACGTGACCGTCTGCGCGGCGCCCTCTGCCCGCAACCGCGCGAGCGCTGGAAGTCTCCCGGCATCCATCGCTTCAGCCAGGCTGTCCGGACGCGCGCCGTCGGCGACGAGAATGATCAGCACGAGGGAATGTACCGCGTCGACGGGGCTGGCACACGTCGGTTCGTCGCTCTTGGACGCTGGTCGACACTGCTCGTCGCTCTTGGACGCTGGTCGACACTGCTCGTCGCTCTTGGTCGCTGGTCGACACGGCGACGAGAGATGAGAGATACCGCGACCGCGAGATGAGAGAAGAGAGAAGCGACTGCGCGCAACGGAGACCGCGGGTGTGCAGGTAACCGCAATCGTACGTTCGTCTCTCATTTCTCATCTCTTTATCGGAGCCTCTCTCGTCTCTCATCGCCGTGTTGACCCCTCCAGCCGTTAGGCACCTGAGGGCTTCGCCCCGATCATCCCTTCCGGATTGAGGAGCGCGTCGAGCTCGGCTCGACTCATCAGCCCGCGATCGAGCACGAGGTCGTACACTCCGCGGCCGCTCTCGAGCGCCGTCTTCGCGATCTGGGTCGCGGTCTCGTAGCCGATCACCGGCACCAGCGCCGTCACGATCCCGATGGAGTGCTCGACGAACCACTTCATCCGCTCCGGGTTTGCGGTGATCCCGGCGACGCAGCGTTCGCGCAGCACTGCGCATGCATTCTCCATCGCGCTGATGCCGTAGAGGAGACGAAACGCGATCACCGGCTCGAAGACATTGAGCTGCAGCTGGCCAGCCTCGGCGGCCATCGTCACCGTCACGTCGCCGCCGCAGACGTCGAAGCAGACCTGGTTCACGACCTCGGGGATCACCGGGTTCACCTTCCCGGGCATGATCGACGATCCCGGCTGCATCGGCGGGAGGTTTATCTCGCCGAGTCCCGCGCGCGGGCCGCTCGCGAGCAGCCGGAGATCGTTGCAGATCTTCGACAGCTTCACCGCGCAGCGCTTGAGCACACCGGAGAGCTGGACGAATACCCCCGTATCCATCGTCGCTTCGACGAGATCGGGGGCGGTGATCAGCGTCAGCCCCGTCACCGCGCTGAGGTGGCGCCTGACGGCGTCGGCGTAGCCGGGTGGCGCGTTGATCCCGGTGCCGATCGCCGTCGCGCCCATGTTGATCTCGCGGATCAACGACTGCACCTCGCCCAGCCGTTCGACGTCCTCGAGCAGAGTATGGCCGAAGGCGGTGAACTCCTGGCCTAACGTCATCGGCACCGCGTCCTGCAGCTGGGTGCGTCCCATCTTGATCAGCGTCGCAAACTCGTCGCCCTTCATCAGGAAGGCGGCCGCGAGGTCCTTGATGGCGCCGCGCAGTCCGTCGAGGCTGGCGTGCAGCGCGAGCTTGACCGCCGTCGGATAGACGTCGTTCGT
>JAICUE010000382.1 GCA_025936015.1 Gemmatimonadaceae bacterium | reverse complement strand
TTTCGAGCTGCCGTTGGGTTCCGTGATCGTGGGCGGCACCCTCACGCGCGGGCGCGCGGCAACCGCACCGCGCGACGGGGTTCGCGCCGTGCGCGAGACCGGTCGCTCGGGACGACCGTTATGCGCGGGCCGTCGTGGTTGCGGCGGGGTTGCTTCGGGCGCCAGCGAGTCGGTGAATACGAGCTCACTGGACCCACGCGATGGCATCGGTGGAACCGGCGGTGGGTTGAACGGTGGCCGCGGTGTTCCGGCCGACTTGCGGTCCGGCGCTTTCGGTGCGCTCGCGACAGAGGGCGGCTCGATCCCCATCAGCTCGAGACGGGCGGCCGGACGCTCCCCTGTCGGTTCGACGTCGGTTGGTATCCAGGGCAGGTCGGGGGACGGCGCCGCGGGACCCGGCCCGACGAAGGGCGGGACTTCGTGTGAGAGCACGGGACTCGGCGTCTCCTGCGAGGCGCGAGGCGGCGTCGCGCCGACATTGCCTTGCACCGACGGCGCACCGGGTCGCGACCGCAGCTCATCGAGCTTCGCGCGGGCGCCGGTCAACGCCGGGTGCGCGCTTCCCATCGACGTCTCGCGGATCGCGATGGCCCGTTCGCGGAGCGCGATTGCATCACCGAGCTTTCCCGCCTGCGCGGCGCAGCAATCGGCCACGTTCTCCAGCGTCGTCGCCAGGATCGGATCGTTAGGCGCGAAGGCACGCTCGCGGATGGCCAGCGCCTGGCGCCACAGCTGCTCGGCCGCCGCGTGCTTCGCCACCGCCTGGCGGAGCCGTGCGAGGGAGGCGAGCACCATCGCAACTTCCGGGTGGTCCCTGCCTAACGCGCGCTTGGTCTCGAGCAGGCGAAGGAGGATCCGGTCGGCCTTGGCGAAATCGCGGCGCTTGAAATACAGCTTGGCGAGATTGTTGAGGGCCAGAGTCACCTCGGGGTGGGCCGGCCCGAGCGCCTGTTCGGAGATCGCAAGCGAGCGCTTGAGCAGCTCGATCGACTTGTCGATCTCACCCTTCGCCTCGTGGAGCGCGGACAGGTTGTTCAGCGATGGGACGATCGCATGACTGTCCGGGCCGTAAGTCTGCTGGCGGATCGCGAGCGCGCGGGCGAAGCAGCTCTCCGCTTCCGCGAGATCCTTTGCCTGCAGGCGCAATTGCCCGAGCGCGTTCAGGCTCGTTGCGAGGTGAGGGCTGTCAGCGCCGAGCTGCTCACCCTCGCGGACCGCCGCGCGGAAGAGCTCTTCGGCCTCGGCCATCTGGCCGAGGCCGATCGAGCGCCGTCCCGCTTCGTTGTACTCTTCCCACCGCGCCGCGACGGTCTCGCTCATCAGCCTCTCCTGTCACGATCAGGACGCGTCAGCGCGCGGCTCTGTAACCGGTCAGAACGTCGCTTTTCCGGCGACGTCAAGGGCTTTCATCCGTCGCGAAAAGCGACGACCTTTCGCGCCCTCTTCGGTGCGCCGCAACGGGCCGCCATCCTCGCGCTTCAGCGCTTCTCCACCCGCCGTTCCTGCCGTGATCTCTTCATCGCTCGTCCAGCAGGTCTCCACGGAGCTCGCCCTCAATGCGCGGCAGGTCGCCGGCGCGCTCGCTCTCTTCGACGAGGGCAACACCCTTCCATTCATCGCGCGGTATCGCAAGGAGGCGACGGGCGGTCTCGACGAGGTCCAGCTGCGCGACGTCCGCGAGCGCGCGGATTACCTGCGCGAGCTCGAGGACCGGCGCGGCGCGATCCTCAAGTCGGTCGACGAGCAGGGAAAGCTGACACCCGAGCTCGCGGCGGCGATCGGCCGTGCGGCGACGAAGCAGGCGCTCGAAGACCTCTATCTCCCGTTCAAGCCGAAGCGCCGCACCCGCGCGACGATCGCGCGCGAGCGCGGCCTCGAGCCGCTCGCCGACGCGCTCTGGAGCGGCTCCCTTGCGGACGCGGCGGCCGTCGATGCGGCGAACGCGTACGTGAGCGAGGAGCGCGGCGTGCCTGACGCGAACGATGCGCTGCAGGGCGCGCGCGATATCCTCGCCGAGCGGGTGGCGGAAGATGCGGCGACTCGCGCGTGGGTCCGCGACAGCACGCGCGCGAGCGGCGTGCTCCGCTCGTCGGTGGCAAGCGGCAAGGAGAAGGAGGTCTCGAAGTTCCAGGACTACTACGACTTCAGCGAGAAGCTCGGCACCCTGCCGTCACATCGGGTGCTGGCGATCCGTCGCGGTGAGGCCGAGGGATTTCTCGTCTGGACGATCGCCGCGCCCGTCGAGGAAATCGTTGCGCGGCTGGAAGCGGGTCTCGTGCACGGCAGGAACGCTCCCGAGCAGCTGAAGCTCGTCGCAGCGGACGCGTACAAGCGACTGCTCGCGCCATCGATCGAGGTCGAGCTGCGGCTCGAGCTGAAGGCGCGCGCCGATGAAGAAGCGATCGCGATCTTCGGGATGAATCTCGAGCAGCTGCTGCTCGCCCCGCCCGCGGGATCGCGCACCGTGATCGGGCTCGACCCTGGCTTTCGCACCGGGGTGAAGGTTGCCGCGGTCTCGCGCACCGGCGCTGTCGAGGCGATCGATACCTGGTACCTGCACCAGCCGGAGAATTTCGCCGCCGCGCTCGAGCGGTTGCGGGCGACGACGGGGGCGGAGCTGATCGCGATCGGCAACGGCACCGCGTCGCGCGAGACGGAGGCGCTGGTCCGCGAAACGCTCGGGCAGTCGGCGACCGGCGGCAACACGACCGTCGTCGTCGTGAACGAGGCGGGGGCTTCCGTCTACTCGGCGAGCGACGTCGCCCGCGAGGAGCTCCCCGGCCTCGACGTCTCGATTCGCGGCGCGGTGTCGATCGCACGCCGGCTGCAGGATCCGCTGGCTGAATTAGTCAAGATTGATCCTAAATCGATCGGTGTCGGCCAGTACCAGCATGACGTCAACCAGCCGCGCCTGAAGAAGCGACTCGACGAGACGGTGGAGAGCGTGGTGAACCGCGTCGGCGTCGAGGTGAACACGGCGTCGCCATCGCTGCTGTCGTACGTGGCGGGAGTCGGGCCGACGCTCGCGCAGAGCATCGTCAAAGCCCGCGACGCGCGGGGCGGCTTTGGCGCGCGCGCCGACCTGGCCGAGGTGCCGCGGTTAGGCGCGAAGGCATTCCAGCAGGCGGCGGGCTTCCTCCGCGTCCGCGACGCGGCGAACCCGCTCGATGCGACCGCCGTGCACCCGGAGCGCTACGCGGTCGTCGAGCGGATGGCGGCCGATGCGGGTATCGCCGTCGCGGCGCTCCTGAACAACGACGTGGCGATCGACAGCCTCGACCTGGCGCGGTACGTCACCGCCGACGTCGGGCTGCCGACGCTCCGCGACATCGTGGCCGAGCTGCGGAAGCCGGGACGCGACCCGCGGAAGAGCTTCGAGCCGCCAAAGTTCCGCGCCGACAT
>JAICUE010000365.1 GCA_025936015.1 Gemmatimonadaceae bacterium | reverse complement strand
TGATGGACGATCGCGACCGCGCCTACTTCGGCCGCGACGAGAGCAGCGACCAGGTCGGCGTCATCGACAACATGCGCGCTGTGTTCGGGCGGTCCTATGTCGCCGAGCCGGAGCGGTTGATCGAACAGCTTCGCGGCGATGAGGCGATCGCTGAAGCCGACACGCTGCTGCTCACCGTGCTCAATACGCTCGGCGTCGATTACAACGTCCACGTGGTCGAGTCGATACTCACGCACGTGGCACCGGCACTGGGCTGGCGGTAGGGATCACCCCGGCCGCCTTCAGACGGTCGAGGCGGTCGGATGTGGCCGGCCGACGCAAAAACGCCGCTGCCCGATGGGCAGCGGCGTGTTTGTTTTTCAGGAGCGGGCGACCGGACTCGAACCGGCGACGTCCAGCTTGGGAAGGCGACCGGTCTACGAGTTCATACCTCGCTCTACTACGGTACGCCCGGAGGACGTCCATACAACCCAACTGCAGGACGGCCAATCCAGTTTGAAAAACGGACTTGGCGGAGCCTCGGTGGACCTCCTGATCCGGCCCCCGAATCGGTCACCGCCCCATCCGGATGTGCGATCCGCCGGGTCGGATCAGACAGGCGGCCCCTAGAACGCCCGATGGGCACCCGCGCGAATCTGAGGCGCGACGGGAACGGTGAACGTGAACGTAGTTCCCTTGCCGACGGCGCTCTCCACCCGGATGCGGCCCCCGTGCGCCTCGACGATTCCCTTGACGATCGAGAGCCCGAGGCCAGCGCCTGCACGCCCCTGGCGGTCGGCCTGCCAGAATCGGTCGAACACGTGCTCCAACTGCTCCGGGGGAATGCCGCCACCAGTGTCCGCGACGCAGAGTTCGATGACATCCTCCGCAACATCCTCCGCCGGTGATCCCGCCGCGCGGGTCAGCGAGTCGGCCCCATCGGCGCTGCGCGTCCGGGCACGCATCGTCACGTCGCCACCGGCCTTGGTGAACTTGAGCGCGTTGCCGATGAGGTTGGAGAGCACCTGCGCGAGGCGCTCGCGATCGCCCAGGACGGGGGGCAGGTCGTCGACCGCGTCGCATCGCAGCATGATGCGGCACTCGCGCGCCGACGCCTCGAACAGCTCGAGCGTCTCGTCGAGCAGCGCCCGCACGTGCACGCGCGCCTGACGCACGGCGAACGTGCCCGACTCGATCCGCGTCGCGTCCAGCAGGTCGCGAATGAGGCTCTCCATCCCCTTTGCCGTCCGCTGGATGACGGCGAGCCGGTGCTCGCGCTGTGCGTCGTCGAGGGGGATCTCCCGCATCATTCCGGTGCTGAGGATGATCGTGTGCACGGGATTGCGCAGGTCGTGCGCGACCACTGCCAGCACCTCGTCCCGGATGCGGCTCGCGCGCTCCGCCTCTACACGCGCCTCGCGCTCCTGCTCGAGCAGGCGCTCGCGGTCGGCCTCGGCCCGCTTGCGCGCGGTGATGTCCAGGCAGACGGCGATGCCGCGGTCGGTCGAGCCGTCGAGCAGCGCGGCCCCGATCACCACCGGCACGCGGCGTCCGTCCGAGGCGATGAACTCCTTCTCCCAGTTGACCGCGACGCCTACCGCCGCCAACTCGGCCTCCTTGAGGGCGTCAGCGGCCTTCCACTCCGGAGGCGTGAGCAGCCGCCAGCTCATACGGCTTCCACGCAGGTCGTCGTCGTTGAAACCGAGCATGCGACAGAATTCGGCGTTCGCGTCGGTGATCGCGCCTGCCGTCGTCCAGTAAAACACCCCGACAATCCCCGACTCCGCGATGCGGCGCAGCTTCGCCTCGCTCTCCCGAACGGCCCGCTCGGCGTCCAGGCGCTCCGTGATGTCCGTGTTCGTGCCGAACCAGCGCACGATGCTACCATCCGTGTCGCGAATCGGCTGGGCGCGAGAGAGGAACCAGCGATACCGGCCGTCGCGACCGCGCAGCGGGAAGGTGTCCTCCCATGGCTCGCCGGTGTCCCAGGAGTGCTGGATGCGCTGGACGACGCCGTCGATGTGGTCGGGATGGTGGACGGTCTTCCAGCCCCATCCGCGCATCGCGTCCAGAGTGGTGCCGGTGTAGTCGTACCACCGCTGATTGTACCAGAAGATCGAGCCGCTTGCATCGGCCATCCAGGCGAGCTGCGGAATACTCTCGGCGAGCGCGCGAAATTGCTCCTCACGCATGCGCTGCTCGGTTACGTCCACGCACGCGCCGATCAGGTGGCGCGGACGGCCGTCCTCACCGCGGACGACCCGCCCGCGATCGACGACCCAGCGGACGGACCCGTCGGGCCGCTCGACGCGAAACTCCTCGTTGAGGTCAATTCCTTCGCTCGCGCAGCGCTGCGTCGCCGTGATAACGCGGCTCCGATCGTCAGCGTGGATGCGGGCGACGAAGCGCTCGAAGGTGCCACTCCCCTCGGCCGGATCGATCCCGAAGAGCCGGTAGAGCCCCTCGTCGCTGTCCACGGTGCCGGTGAGGATGTCCCATTCCCACGTGCACGTCGCCGAGGCGTCGAGGGCGGCGCGCAACCGCACGTGACTCAGCCGGAGCTCTTCTTCCCGCTGACGCAGTGCGGCGGCGAGCCGCTCGGCCGCCTCGGTGCGCGCCCGGAACGCCTGCGCGAAGTGCGCCCGCCGAATGATGTTGGAGGACAGCAGCGACGCGGTCTCGGTGAGCACGATGTCCGCGTCGGTCGGCTCTCGTGGCTCGTCGTAATACATCGCGAAGGTGCCGAGGACGTGCGCCTCGGAATCGCGGATCGGCGTGGACCAGCAGGCGGCGAGACCGAATGGCAGGGCGGCCTGTCGGTAGCTAGCCCAGAGCGGATCGGTCGCGATGTCCCGCACGATGACGCGCTCGCCGCGGTACGCGGCCGTTCCGCAGGAGCCGGCTGCGGGACCGATGCGCTCCCCGTCGATCAGACGGCAATATGCCTCGGGCAGGTGGGGTGCCGCGCCCTGTCGCAGCGTCGCGCCGTCGTCGTCCAGCAGCAGCACCGAGCCGCGCATCCCCGGCGTGACCTGCTCGATTAACCCAATCAGCGCCGAGAGCGAGGTGCGCATCCACTGCTCGATCGCTTCGCGGGATTGGCCAGCGAGAGCGTCGTCAGGCAGTTCGGCAACTCGACTCGACACAGCGTCGCTCATGCGGACGCTCCCGACGTTGAGGATGCGCGCGAATCTGCGGCCTGCACCGAGCCGGTGCAAGCTCGGCCGCTGCGCGAGCCTTCGCGGCCGCCCATCCCCCGCCTTTGGCCGTCCAGCGGGAGTCACGCATCATGGTCCGCGTGTTCGGCAACGAACGCGACCGGACCGGCGTCGTGCTACAGAAGCCCAGGCACGCGATGGCGGCTCACGCGGCGCGTCAGGTCGCGCGACGTGAACGGGCGGATGCGCACTTCGCGGCCCTCGCTCCACTCGAAGTGCTGAAACGGGGCCCGGGCCCACGATGTGGACCCGGGCCTCTGGAGTGAAGATAGAGCGACTTACAAGGAGCGGGCGACCGGACTCGAACCGGCGACGTCCAGCTTGGGAAG
>JAICUE010000247.1 GCA_025936015.1 Gemmatimonadaceae bacterium | reverse complement strand
GGCCGGGGTGCTGGCGGAGATCCTCGTCAACGAGGGCGAGACTGTCGCGGTGCAGACGGTCGTCGCGCGGATCGAGTCGGCCAAGGGCGCGGCGGCGGGTGGGAGCGGAGCCGCGGCTGGTGGCGGCGCGGCGGGGAACGGGGCGAAGGCGGAGCTGGCAACCGCGACGGCGGGGGCCCCCCCCAAGTCTCAATCTACTGCTGCCTCCTCCACCGTCCCTCATCCGACGCCCGCAGCCGCAACCGCACCATCGCCCGAGGTCACCGCGCCCAGGGCTGCGGCCACCACACTCGACGAGCGGCTCCGCACCAAATCGTCTCCTCTCGTCCGCAAGATCGCCGCGGAACACGGCATCGAGATCGCGGCGCTGAGCGGGTCCGGTCTCGCCGGGCGGGTGACCAAGCGCGACATCATGCAGGCGCTCGAGAGCGGCAACCGCGGCCGCAGTACCTCGCCTAACGCTGCCGCGTTCGCGCCGTCGGGCGACGCCGGCTACCCGCTCCCGAGCGGGTGGGACGGCGACGTCGTCGAGCCGATGTCGAAGATGCGCGCGCTCACCAGCGACCACATGGTGAATGCGCGGCGCCACGCCGCGCACGTCACCTCGTTCTTCGAGATCGACCTCACCCGCGTCGCCCGCATCCGCGCGAAGCAGCGCGCCGCGTTCGAGCAGCAGACCGGCGAGAAGCTGACCTTCCTCCCGTTCGTGATCAAGGCGGTCACCGAGTGCCTGAAGAAGCACCCGATGCTCAACGCCGCCCACGACGGCCGCAACGTCATCCATCGCAAGCAGTACAACATCGGCGTCGCCGTCGCCGTCGACTGGGGGCTGATCGTGCCGGTGGTGAAGGGCGCCGACAACCTCTCGATCAGCGGACTCACCCGGGCCGTGAATGACCTCGCCGCCCGCGCCCGCGCGAAGAAGCTGCAGCCGGCCGAGGTCCAGAATGCCACCTTCACCATTACCAATCCCGGGGTGTTCGGCTCGCTGATGGGCACCCCGATCATCCCGTTAGGCACGGCCGCCATCCTCGGACTCGGCGCGATCGAGAAGCGTGCCAAGGTCCTGACCGGCGCCGACGGCGAAGACACGATCGCCATCCGTACCTGCGCCTACTTCTCGATCTCGTTCGATCACCGCATCGTCGACGGCGCCGACGCCGATCGCTTCATGGCCGACGTGAAGAAGACCCTCGAATCGTTCCCCGAGACCGCCCTCTGACATGTCCCGCGTACTGACGATGCACCGCAAGATCGTTCCGCCGCAGGAACGGAAGAGCTACTTCGACCGGCTCCGCGCGAAGCGTGACTACTACAAGCGCGCGAATTGCACGTTCTGGGCGTTCGAGGAAGAAGGGCTGCCCGGCGCCTTCCTCGAGTTCTTCGAGGCGCCCGATGCCGCGACCCTTACCGCCGCGCACGCGGCCGCCCCGGAACCGATCGTCGATCCGCGGCGCATCTACAAGCTCGTGGAGCTCTGACCAATGCCTGATCGCTCGATCGTCATCAACGGCACCAGCTGGCGCGTCCTCCCGAGCGGCCGCGTCACCTCGTTCGACCGCGACGAGTTCGGGGTGATGTTCATCCGCGGGGCGGGCACGGCCCGCGAGGTGCGCGTCACTCGGTATTCGCCGCAGACGATGCGTTCGCGCGAGGCGTCGCTCGCCGATCTCAGCGAAGAAAAACTGCGCGAGCTGTTCGTGACGTCGCAGCCGAGCAACACTTCGCCCGAAGCCGGCTACCAGCCATGATCGACGGCACGGGCGCGCCGGGGACGCCCGTGCAGCGCGTCGTCGACCTGCACATGCACTCGACGGCGTCCGACGGGTCGCGCGCACCGGAAGACGTCGCCGCGGCCGCGCACGCCGCCGGGCTCTCGGCGATCGCGCTCACCGATCACGATACCGTCAGCGGTGTTCCCGCCGCGCGAGCGGCCGGGGAGCGAGTCGGCGTCCGCGTCATCACCGGTGTCGAGCTGAGTGCGGACGACAATGGGCGCGAGGTCCACGTCCTCGGCCTCCACCTCGAGCGGCTCGACGCGATCGAGACCGCGATGGAGGGTTTTCGGCAGACGCGAATCGACCGCGCCCGCGAGATGGTGGCGAAGCTCAACGCGTTAGGCGTCCCCGTCAGCTTCGACGCGGTGATCGCCGAAGCGGGAGGCGGCGCGGTGGGACGTCCACATGTCGCGCGCGCCGTCGTTGCCGGCGGCTGGGTCGCCGACCAGCGCGACGTCTTCGACCGCTACATCGGGTATGGCAAGCCGGCGAACGTGCCGAAAGCGAAGCTCGACTTCGTCGACGCGATCGCGCTCATCCACTCGGCGGGCGGGCTGGCGATCGTCGCCCACCCGGGCGTCGACTTCAATCGAACGCGCGTCGAGCGGGCGGTCGGCTATGGGCTCGATGGGCTCGAGGTGTTGCACCCGAGCAACTCCCCGGATGAGCAGCGACGGCTGCGCGCGCTCACCGAGCATTTCCGGCTCGTGCCGAGCGGCGGGTCCGATTGGCATGGCGCCGAGCAGGGTCCACGGACGATCGGGATGATGAAGGTTCCGGTCGCAGTGCTCGAGGCGCAGGAAGCACGGCTGGCCGCCCGCCGAACCGCCCCCGCCGGCGGAGGCGCCTGACGATGGAGCTCGCCGGCCGTGTCGCGCTGGTGACCGGCGGCGGCCGGCGGCTCGGCCGCGCGCTCGCCGAAGCGTTAGGCAGCGCTGGCGCGCGGGTGGCGGTGCACTACAACAGCAGCGCGAAGGGCGCCGAGGACGCGGCAGGCGCGATCCGCGACGCCGGCGGCCACGCCGAGCCGTTCCGCGCCGATCTCACCGACGGCGCCGCGTCGCAGCCCCTCGTCGAGCAGGTCGTGTCCCGGTTCGGCGGGCTCGATGTGCTCGTCAACTCCGCCGCGGTGATGGAGCGCACGCCGTTAGGCAGCGTCACCGCCGCCCAGTGGGACGCGATGTTCGCCCTCAACCTGCGGGCGCCATTCCTCCTGTCGCAGGCGGCGGCGCCGGCGCTCGCTGCCCGCCAGGGTGTCATCATCAACATGGCCGACCTCGCCGCGTTCGAGACCTGGCCGGCGTACGTGCCGCACGGGATCTCGAAAGCGGGAATCGTCCAGATGACGCGGGCGCTCGCCCGCGTGCTCGCGCCAGCCGTCCGCGTCAACGCGATCGCGCCCGGTGCCGTCCTCCTGCCTGACGACTGGGACGACTCGAGCGGCGAGCATCTCGAGCAGACCACCCCGCTGCGCCGGCTCGGCAGCCCCGCCGACGTCGTCGGCGCGATGCTGTATCTCATCGGCGCGGACTACGTCACCGGGGAGACGATCATCGTCGATGGTGGCCGCCATGTACGGGCCTGAACTGACGCAGCTCCGCCGCGGGACGACGAGCAGCGCGAACGATCAGTCGTACGGCATCATCACGATCGTCGGCGGCGGCTGCTACGGCAGCTACTATCTGCGTCAGCTTCACCGCGCCCGGCGCGCCGGTGCGATCACCTGGGAGCGGCTCGTCGTCGTCGACCGCGACCCTGGTTGCCGCGTTGCGCTGGCGCTGGGCGATGGAAGCGACGACTCGTGCGAGGTCGCCACCGCCGACTGGGATGACTGGTTCGATGCCGCGCTCGGCGCTGCCGGCCGAAACGTTAGGCCTGACGCGCCGCGTGATGCGATCGTCCCGTCGCCGCTGATGCCGCACCTCGCGCTTTCCTGGCTCGAGCGCCGCGCTCGCGAACGCTTCGGCGTCGATGCCGTGCGGCGGATGCCGCTGACCGTGCCCCCGGCCACTCCGTGGGAGCGCGCTGGGAACGACGGCACTCATTACGCCAGCTACGCGACCTGGACCTGCCCGATCAACTGCGTCGAGCCGGTTCGCTGCCCGGCCACGCGGGGACATCGCGCGTGGAGCATGCCTGACGCGATGACGATCTACGTCGAGTCGCTTCCGGCGAGCGAACGACTCCTCGGCCCGCTGGTGTTCCATTGCAGCCACCGGGCGTACGGCGTCGGCATGATCGATGTCGACGATATCGTTGCTGCGGACAGCTTCATCACGGCCCATGCGACGAACAGCCGCGCGGAATTCCTCGTCGCAACGGTCTCGCATTGCCACGGCGCACTCGGGCGGCTCGTCGTCGAGCGCTGATTCGCGGCGCGTAGGCCACTCGCGGGAACCGGAACGCTTCCATCGGGCTTCCCCAATCAGTTACGATTCATTCGACCAACTCGGGCGCGAGGCCCCTCACTCCAGGACTGCAAGCGTGGCGAACGACCAGCAGCACGACGTTGTCATCATTGGTGCCGGCCCCGCCGGAATGACCGCGGCCCTCTACACGGGCCGCGCGATGCTTCGGACGCTCGTCCTCGAGCGTGGGGAGCCGGGCGGGGAGCTGCTCAACACCGAATATCTCGACGACGTGATCGGCTTCCCGAAAATTCTCGGCCGTGATCTCGCCGAGAAGTTTGCGACGCATGCCCAGCACTTCGGCGCCGAGTTCAAGCAGTTCGTGAACGTCCATCGCGTGACGAAGCTGCCTGACGGCCACTTCGAGACGACCACCGACATCGGCGACACCTATCGCTCCCCCGTCGTCATCGTGACCGCTGGCGGCACGCCGACGAAGTTGGGCATTCCCGGTGAGTTCGAGTATGCCGGGCGCGGCGTGTCCTATTGCGCCATCTGCGACGCGAACTTCTTCAAGAACCAGGTCATCGCCGTCGTCGGCGGCGGCGACGCCGCCTGCGAGGAAGCCGATTATCTCACGCGCTTCGCGACGAAAGTCTATCTCATCCACCGCCGCGAAAGCTTCCGCGCGTCGGCGGTGATCCAGAAGCACGTCTTCGAGAACCCGAAGATCGAAGTCGTCTTCAACACCGTCGCCGAGGAGGTAGTCGGCGAGCCTGGTGTCGGCATGACCGGTCTCCGCGTGAAGAACGTCGTCACCGGCGAGCAGAAGACGATGGACGTTACCGGTCTCTTCGTCTTCATCGGATT
>JAICUE010000161.1 GCA_025936015.1 Gemmatimonadaceae bacterium | reverse complement strand
GCGCCGCCGAAGGGAAAGAAGCGCTGAACGGGACTGGACGCGGCGACGGCGCGGGCGTTGCACATGCTGGACGAAACATCGCAGAAATTACCGACCCTCGAGGAGACGGCAGGATGCGCGACGATTACGAGTTCGACGACGACGATGCGTTTGTGGTGATCGAGCGCCAGTCCCCCGGGATTGGTTCGTTCCTGATCGGCGCAGCGATCGGTGCCGGGGTTGCGCTCCTTTTCGCTCCACGGAGCGGTATCGAGACCCGCCGCGAGATCCAGCGGGGCGCGCGACGCGTCCGCAACGCCGCTCAGGACGCGGCGAGCGATGCGGTGAGCCGGGTGAGCGACACCTTCATGGAAGCTCGCCGGCAGGTCGAGGAACGGATCGACGCTGCACGCCACGCGATCGAGTTGAAGAAGAGCCAGGTCACCCGCGCGATGGACGCTGGCCGCGAGGCGGCACGCGATGCACGCGTCGACCTCGAGGCGAAGCTCGCCTCGACCAAGGCCGCGTATCATGCCGGTGAGGACGTTGCGCGTGAAGCGCACGAGACCAGCGCCGCGCGCGCGGCGGCGCGCCGGACGCGTCGTGCCCGCACGACCGCGCTCGCGCCGGACGAGGAGCTCGACGAGATCTGATGGTGGGGTAAGGATGGCGCGCCTCCGCGCTCGCGGGTAAGATCGGGCCCGCATGCCAAAGCGCGCGCTGTATACGAGGTTCTACTGGACCGCCCGCGACTACGCGAAGCGAGTCTGGGACAACAGCGGGGAAGACAACGTCTTCTTCCTCGCCGGGGGGATCGCGTTCAACCTGCTCCTCGCCGCGGTGCCGTTCCTCCTGCTCGTGGTCGTCGGGATGGCGACGATCCTCCACCAGTCGGCGACCGCGTCGTCTGCCGAGATCAACGCGATGCTCGACAAGGTGATGCCGCCGCATCCCGAGGCCGCGAACTCGCCGATCCAGGGAGTGCTCGACGACATCATCAGGGCGCGCGGGGCGATCAAGCTCTACAGCGCAATCGGCTTCATCTGGTTTTCGACCCGGCTGTTCGGATCGCTGCGAAGCGTTCTCGCCGAGGTGTTCGACATCGAGCAGGATCGCGGCATCATCGACGGGAAGCTGTTCGACATCAAGATCACGATCATCGCGACGCTCCTGCTGGTCGGCTACACCGCGCTCAACGCCTACCTCGCGGTGGCGACTACACGCGGCTTCCAGGTGCTGACGCAGTACGGGGTGCGGACCGAGGTGATGGGCGGCGTCGAGTACGCGTTAGGCAGGCTGCTCGCGTTCCTCTTCATCACGACGATGTTCTTCTCGCTGTACAAGTTCCTCCCGAACCGGCGAATCCGCTGGAAGACGGCGCTGATCGCGTCGCTGTTCACCAGCGCGATGTTCGAGATCGCCCGAAACGTCTTCAGCGCGTACGTCCGCTCGTTCAATCCCGGCTCGCTGTACACCGGCGCCCTGACCGCGATCGTCGTGATCGTGATCTGGGTCTACTACGCTTCGGTCATCTTCATCCTTGGCGGCGAAGTGGGCCAGGTGTTCGAGCTGCGGCGCGTGCGGCGGATGCAACGCGAAGTCTTCACGGAATAGCGCTGCTCGTCGCGCGTTGGCCTGTCCGGTTCGTTCACGGCGCCGTGGCGACGGCGGGCGTCGCGGGCGAATGTCGGGGTGCAGCGACCATCCGGCGAAGTCGGGGCAGCAAACCCCCGCTCCCGTCCGCGATCGAGGCGTCACGCGAGAGCCGCGGTGAAACGGCAGGGTCCGTCTGGCCTGAAGGTTGCGACGCGGTTAGCGAACGCCTGACCCCTGGGAGGGATCAACCATGCAGAAAATCGCAGTCGCGCTCGCGATCGCAGCGCTGACGTCACTCGCCGCTTGCAAGAAGACCGGCGACGGTGAGTACGAAGTGCAGAAGCCCGTCATCGGGACGACCACCGATACCGTGCATACGCCAACGGTCCAGATGGGAACGGACACGACCAACGTCGTGACGCCAAAGGTCTCCGTCCAGAAGGACACCACCAAGGTCGTCACCCCGAAAGTCACGGTGAAGAAGCCGTAAGCTTCGCGCGATCGATCGGTGCAGAAGCAAGGTTTTGTAAGACGATAAGCCGTAGCTGCAGAGCGGTGCAGACTGCACTCGCGAGAGCAGGCGTGATGTCACGCCTGCTCTCGTTTCGTTTTACATTCCGATTCAGTCGCGCTCTGCTGCTGCCCACCGCTCACACCTTCAGTGCATGAGTTCACCCGCGATAGATCTCCGCAGCGACACGGTCACCCGTCCCTCGGCGGCGATGCGACGCGCGATGGCCGACGCGGAAGTCGGCGACGACGTGCTCGATGGCGATCCGACGGTCCGCGCACTCGAGGAGCGCGTCGCGCAGCTGCTCGGCAAGGAGAAGGCGCTCTTCTTCCCGAGCGGAACGATGGCGAACCAGACGGGCGTGTGGCTCCTGTCGCGCCGCGGGACGGAGATCCTGCTCGACGCCGAGGCCCACCTGATCCACTGGGAGATCGCCGGCCTCGCGGCGCTGTGCGGGGTCCAGGCGCGGCCGGTCCGCGGCACGGGTGCGGTGTTCGACGCCGACGCGTTGCGCGCGCACATCCGCCCGCTCTCGCCTAACGCGCCGCAGGCGAGCCTCGTCGCGCTCGAGAACACCCATAACGGTGCCGGCGGCAAGGTCACCTCGCTCGAAGGACTGCGCGCGATCCGCGAGGTCGCCCGCGCGAACGCATTGCCGGTGCACATGGACGGCGCGCGCCTCTGGAATGCGAGCGTCGCGACCGGGACGAGTGTCGGCGACTTCGCCGCGTGTGCCGAGACGGTGATGGTGTCATTCTCGAAAGGACTCGGCGCGCCCGTGGGTGCGGCGCTCGCCGGCTCGACGGCGGCGATGACCGATGCCTGGCAGACGAGGAAGCGATTCGGCGGCGGGATGCGCCAATCCGGGATCCTCGCCGCGGCGGCGCTGTACGGAATCGACCACAACTGGCCGCGCATGCACGAAGACCACGAGCGCGCCCGTGAGCTCGCCGCTGCCGTCGATGGTGCCGGTGGTGCGCGCGTCGTCCCGCCCGACACCAACATCGTGATGATCGACCTTCCCGCCGGGATTACGGCCAATGACGTGTCGGCCCGCTGCGGCGAACATGGCGTGAAGATCTCTCCGTGGAACGCGACGCGCGTGCGGGCAGTGACACACCTCGATGTCGATCGCGCCGGGATCAAGCGCGCGGGTGAGGTGCTTGCGTCGGTACTCGAGAAGAGCCGTAGGCGGTGAGCAGTCCGCTGCCGGCCGTCGGCCATTAGCGTCGGCCATTAGCCATAAGCCGTAAGCTGTCAGCGACTGCGGCGGCGGAAAGCGTGCGAACAGCGTTCTGCGGCGTAAACGGCGGTTGTATCGGGTCGCATCCGCGGCTATCTTGCTGGTGCTCCAGGTCCCGGAGGGCGCGAGCTCGCCAACCCCGTCAGGGCCCCGAAGGCAGCAGCGGCACGCGATGTCTTTCGTCGCTTCGTCAGGCCTGGAGTATTCGCGCGGCAGTGCAGCGCTCTCACGAGCGGGCACGCCGCGCGAATCGTTTCCGCATGTCGCGCCGGCGGTGAAACCGCCCTCCCGACATCGCGTACAGGGGCGCTCCCCCAACTCGCTGGAGCAGGCTCCATGACTCCGATCCGCTCGATCATCGCCGCTGCCGCGATCCTCGCGACGCCACTCGCTGTCGCGCAGTCGCAGGGGCTGGACCTCACCGTGCGCGACGTCGGCGTCGGGATCGGGAACGTGCCGACGGTCTACGGCATCCGCGTCAACTTCCGCGATCGCGGCGACTTCGATGTGCGCGGGATCAACGCGACGATCTGGCAACCCGACGGCGAGCCTGAGGGCACGGTCACCGGACTCGCGCTCGGCCTCCCGCTCACCGGTGCCGGCCGGATCACCGGAGTCGGCGCCGGGATCTTCGGCGTCAGCGCCACCGACCGCATCACCGGACTCGGGGTCGGCGGGATCGGTGTCGGCGCCGGCAACGGACTCGAAGGCATCATGATCGGCGGAGTCGGGGTCGGTGCCGGCGACGACATTCGCGGCGTAACGTTAGGCGGAATCGGTGTCGGGTCGGGTGGGAAGCTCGAGGGAATCAGCGTCGGCGGCATCGGCGTCGGCGCCGGCGGCAAGGTCACCGGGCTCGCGGTCGGCGGCGTCGGCGTTGGAGCCGGGGGCGGGGCGAAAGGAATTCTCGTCGGCGGGATTGGCGTCGGAAGCGGCGGATCGCTTCGCGGCGTGGCGATCGGCGGCATCGGCGTTGGCGGAGGCGAGCAGGTTTCCGGGCTCACCATCGGTGGCGTGGGCGTCGGAGCGGGTGGGACACTGCGCGGAGTGAGCGTCGCGGGAATCGGTGTCGGCGCGGGCGGCGACGTCACCGGCCTGACGATCGCCGGCGTCGGCGTCGGCTCCGGCGGGACGTTGCGCTGGGTCTCGATCGCCGGTATCGGCGTCGGCGCTCCGCGCATCGAGGGATTCGCGCTCGCCAGCGCGGTCGGGGCGCAGGACGCGAGGGCGGTGATCATCGCGCCGGCGTACATGCGGGTCGATCACGGAAGCTTCACCGGCGTGTCAGCGAGCGCGTTCAATCACATCAAGGGAAGCCAGCACGGACTCACGATCGGCGTCTTCAACTATGCGTACAGGCTGCACGGGTTGCAGCTCGGCGTGTTGAACTACGTCCGCGATAATCCGCGCGCCTTCCGGTTGCTCCCCGTGCTGAACGTGGGCAGGTAGCCTCGCCAGGCCGGCCGTCCGAGCGCCGCTGGCTGTTCGACTGGGGCGGGGGCGGAGCGTATATTCCGGCTCCCCTCCGCCCCCCGCCTTTTGCTCGCTCTCGCCCGCAAGTATCGCCCGAAAAATTTCGCGTCCGTGGCCGTGCAGTCGCACGTCTCGAACACGCTCAAGGGCGCAATAGCCCGCGGCCGCGTCGCGCATGGCTACCTCCTCTGCGGGCCGCGCGGCACGGGGAAGACGACGCTCGCCCGCGTCCTCGCGATGGCGCTCAACTGTGAGAACCGCGGGCCGGATGGCGAGCCGTGCGGCTCATGCGAGAGCTGCTCACGGATCTGGCGCGGCGACGCCTCGCTCGACGTGGTCGAGATCGACGCCGCATCCAATCGCGGAGTCGACGACGCGCGCGACCTGCGCGAGCGCGCGATGTATGCCCCGTCCGGCGACGACCGGTACAAGGTCTACATCGTCGACGAAGCGCACATGCTCACCCGCGAGGCGTGGAACGCGCTGCTCAAGGTGCTCGAGGAGCCGCCACCGCGGGTGGTCTTCGTCTTCGCCACCACCGAGCCGCAGAAGATCGCGCAGGCCGCGGCGCCGGTGCTCAGCCGCCTGCAGCGCTTCGACCTGAAGCGGATCGGCACGAGCGACATCCGCGCCCGCCTGACGACGGTGCTCGCGGCGGAAGAGGTCGAGGCCGAGCACGACGCGCT
Organism: Gemmatimonadaceae bacterium; assembly: GCA_025936015.1. Classification (GTDB taxonomy): domain Bacteria; phylum Gemmatimonadota; class Gemmatimonadetes; order Gemmatimonadales; family Gemmatimonadaceae; genus JABFXC01. The sequence continues at coordinate 811 of JAICUE010000161.1, read as the reverse complement.
GGCGATGATCGCTCGAGCAGCCGACGGCTCGATGCGCGACGCGCTCTCGCTCACCGACCAGGCGCTGGCGATGGGCGAGGGGGCGCTCACCACCGACCGCGTTCGCGAAGCGTTAGGCCTCGTGCCCGAGGACGAATACATCGCGCTGCTCGACATCGTCGCCGAGCGGCGCGCGGGCGAGGTGTTCTCGACGGTCGGGCGTCTCGCCGACGCCGGGATCGACTTCGGCGGACTTCTTACCGGGTTCGCCGACGCATTGCGCGCCTTGCTCGCGATCGAGCTCGGCGGCGAAGCGCCGGATGTCTCGGACGGAATGCGCGAAGCGCTCGCCATGCGACGCGGACGTCTTTCGGCGGGCGACCTCCTGCGCATGCTCAACGCCCTCGCCGAGCTCGAGCCGCGCTTCCGGAAGAGCGGACAGCAGCAGCTGCTGCTCGAAACGCTGCTCGTCCGTCTCGCGCTGATGGACCGCACCCTCGCGCTCGAGGAAGTGCTGCGCGGCATCGGCGGCGGCGGCGCCGGGAGCATTCCACGCGAAGTGCCACCGCCGCCCCCACCACCGCGTGCCGCGCCGCCGGCCGCATCGAAGACCCCGGGTCCCGCACCGACGAAGGCATCCGACGTCGCGCTGCCTAACGTCGCGGTGCCTGACGTCGCGGTGCCTGACGTCGCAGCGCCTGACGCTGCGGCCGCCGACTCGCCGAAACCCGCCCCGCGGCAGTCGGACGCAACCCGCGCCGACGACGCGCCGCCCGCGGCGCCAGCGTCCTCGCTCCAGCCGATCGACGCGAACGCGCTCGCCGAGCGGTGG
>JAICUE010000323.1 GCA_025936015.1 Gemmatimonadaceae bacterium | reverse complement strand
CTCCGACGACACGCCCTGCTTCTCGGCCGCGGCGATGTAGAAGGCCCAGAGGATGATCGCCGGCCCGTTGATCGTCATCGACGTCGAGACCTTGTCGAGGGGAATCCCCTCGAAGAGCGTCTCCATGTCGGCAAGGCTCGAGATCGCGACGCCGCACTTGCCGACTTCACCCTCCGATCGCGGGTGATCGCTGTCGTACCCCATCAGCGTCGGAAAGTCGAAGGCGACCGAGAGCCCGGTCTGCCCATTCGCCAGCAGGTACTTGTAGCGCTGGTTCGTCTCGGCCGCGGTGCCGAAGCCAGCGAACTGGCGCATCGTCCAGAGCTTGCCGCGGTAGCCTGTCGGGTGGATGCCGCGCGTGTACGGATACGCGCCGGGCACTCCCTCGTCGGCGATGACGTGTGCGCGATCGAGCGCGGTGTACAGTGGCGCGACTTCCCGCGCGGAGTTGGAAAACCCGATGTCGCGCAGCGTGCCGCGCTCGTACCGGGCGCGCCATGCGGCGACTTCCGCTCGCAGGCGGTCGAGCTCTTCGCGCTCCTCACCAGGGGTGCCGGGCAGCTGCGAAATGGACGTCATCGGATATCCTCTCTGAATCGGGCCTGCCGGAGTCGTGGCCTCATCTTCGAAAGCTAGCCAGCGGTATTACCGGCGACCACCGGCGCCGCGTTCGCCAGGAGCCGCGCGGCAACTTCGAACGGGGACGTCTCTCCCTGCTCGAGCGCGGGGAGCGCGTCCTCGAGTGCCTGACGCGTCGCATCGTTGCTCCACAGCCGCCCGCGCACGAGCCGCTCCGCGACTTCGATCACGCGCTCGCGAAGGCGGCGCGCGCGGCGGTCGCGCAGCTCGCCGCTCCGCTCGAGGAAGCGCCGATGGCGATCGATTCCGTCGATGACTCCCGAAACTCCGGTCCCCTCGGCGGCGACGGTCGCGAGCACGGGCGGAGTCCAGGTCGCCGCCTCCGAATCACCGGCGAGACCGCGGGCGAAGCGCGCCGGGTTCTGCGCCCGGCGCTGCTCGGGGGTGGTGACGCGCTTCAGGTCGACGCCGTGATGCGCCGGCATGTCGCGCATCGAATTGCCGGCGCGGAGTCCGAGCATCAGCTCGAGCTCGTTGCGGAGCCGGTCAGCGCCGGGCCGGTCGGCCTTGTTGACGACGTAGAGATCGGCGATCTCCATCAGCCCGGCCTTGAGCGTCTGGATCGAGTCGCCCGATTCGGGGACCAGCACGACGATCGAGGAATCGGCGGTGCGGGCAATATCCAGCTCGCTCTGCCCGACGCCGACCGTCTCGATTAGTATCACATCGATACCAAATGCATCGTAGATGTCGGCGACCTCCCTCGTCGCGGCGGCGAGGCCGCCTAACGATCCCCGCGTCGCCATCGACCGGATGAAGACTCCGGGGTCGAGTGCGACCGACTCCATCCGGATCCGGTCGCCGAGCAGCGCCCCGCCGGTGAACGGCGACGTCGGGTCGACGGCGATGATCCCGACCGTCTTCCCGGCGGCGCGATACTCCTGCGTCATCCGGTTGGTGAGCGTGCTTTTCCCCGCTCCAGGCGGACCGGTGAGGCCGATGCGCCAGGCGCGGCCGAGCTTCGGGTGGAGCGCGGCCAGCAGCGCTTCGAACCCCGCACGCCGATTCTCGACGATGCTGACCATCCGGGCGAGCGCAGCCGGCCGGCGCTGGTCGAAGTCGGCGAGCAGCTTGACGTGCGCGGCGCTCAGCGCGGCGCGTGGTGCATTGGTCGTCACGAATGCGTGATGGCGCGAGCGGCGGGACTGGCTTCGTCGTGCTCGTCGCGGATGTCGCCGACGAGCTCCTCGAGCAGGTCCTCGAGCGTCACGATGCCCGCCGTCCGTCCATCGAGATCCTGGACGACGGCGAGATGCGCGCTCATGCGAAGCATCCGGTAGAGAAAATCATTGCAGCGAGTTTCCGACGGAGCGCTGGGAACGTTGCGGACCGGCGGGCGGTCGCCGTCCGCGCGCAGCACGTCGAAGGCATGGACCATTCCTATGATCTCGTCGAGCGAGTTGTTGCGGGTGATCGGCACGCGGCTGTACGCCGATTCGGCGATCCGACGCGCGAGCTCCTGCCCGGTCAGCGACTCGTCGAGCGCGAACACCTGGGCGCGCGGTGTCATGACGTCGCGCACCGTCTTCTCACCGAAGCGGACGACCCCCGTTATGATCGCGATCTCATCGCGGGCGCCGACGCCTTCCGCTTCCCCTTCGCGCAGCAGATCCTCGATGCCGTCACGCGCGTCATGCGGCAGCCCGGCGTGCCGCTTCCGCGCGGCGCGGCGCTCGACGGAACGGCTCAGCGCCACGATCGGGAGCAACGCGATCTCGATCACGCGGAGCGGCGGGAGAAGGATCGGGATCAGCTTCGACGGCCAGCGACGCGCGATTGCGCGAGGGATGATCTTGCCGAAAATGATCAGGAAGAGCGCCGCGACCGCGATGTAGAGGAACACCTGGGCGCCGCGGGGTGCTCGTGCCGTGACGACGATTCCGGCGAGGAGGATCGCGAGCGCGCTCCCGGCGGCGGCCGCGATCACGAGCCGTGTCGGTCGTTCGATGTAACGCTCGGCCACCTCGAAGCCGGCGGGGCGACGCTCCATCCAGTGACGAAGCCAGATGCGACTCGCCGCGCGCACCGCAATCGATGCCGCGGTGAGCCAGGCGACAACGAAGGTCGCAATGAGCAGCGAGGGGACCAGCCCCGGCATTCTCATTCGTCGCTCTCCACCGCCGCCTTCGGACCGGAGACGCGCGCGACCGGCAATCGCTCGAAGTAGACACGGACGATCCGCCGCCTGACGACGCGCTCGACGACGACGCGAAAGCCATCGAGGACGAATGACTCGCCGGATCGCGGAACCCTGCCTAACCGCGCGTACACGAGCCCACCGACCGTCGTCACGCCTTCGCTCACGAAGTTGTGGCGCGTCGCCTCGGACAGGTCGTCGATCGACAGGCGGCCGGAGACCCAGAAGCGGTCGGAACCTTCGCGCTCGAGCTCCGCGTCTTCCTCGTCGTGTTCGTCGCGGATCTCGCCGACGATCTCCTCGAGGATATCCTCGATCGTGACGATCCCGGCGGTCCCGCCATACTCGTCGGTGACGACCGCGATGTGCGTACCGCTCGACTTGAAGTCGCGCAGCTGCGCGTCGAGCGTCTTCGTCGCCGGAATGAAGATCGCTGGCCGCACCCGCGCGACCCACCCTTCTTCCGGCTCCTCGTCGGCGACGATCGCCGGCAGGAGATCCTTCGCGTAGAGGATGCCGACGATCTCGTCGATCTCCTCGGCGAACACCGGCAGCCGCGCGTGGCCGGTGCTCCGCAGGCGATCGACCACCTCGGACCACGGCGTGTCGCGGTCGACGGCGATGACTTCGACGCGCGGAACCATCACCTCGCGGACCGAGGTCTCGCGCAGGGTGAAGACGCCGTCGAGCAGGACGCGCTCCTGGCGCGTCACCTCGGCGTCCGCTGACACGATCTCGCGGAACTGCTCGGCGGTCGCGGCGCGATTCTCCCCGTGATCCTGATGCGGCGGGAGGGCGCGTTCGAGCAGCGCGTCAATCTTCCCGCCGAGCAGCACCACCGGCGCGACTGGCAGCCGCAGGAGTCGCTCGACGTGGCGCAACGGCCGGAGCGCTTCGCTGCCTAACGAATCGCCGATCGAGCGGGCCGCCCCCTCGACCAGCGCGACGACGATCAACGCGATCGCGACCCCGGCGACTGCCCGCGTCAGGTGGGCATCGAAGTCGTCGATGACGAGCCAGATGGCGGCGCCGGCGAGCAGCAGCGACGTGAGGCGCGCCAGCGAGAGCGAGCGATGGGCGTAGTCGCGGCTGGCCCGGACGGAGGGAGGCTCTTCGCCTTCGGCCGGGGTCTCGTTGATCAACGCAGCGTCGGCGGCGGCGAGCAGCGCGGCCGCGCAGGTCGCCGCCGATAGGAGGAGCAGGCCGCCGATCATGCGCGCCACACGCTCTCGAACCGATCGAGCAGCGTCTCCTGTCGCGTCCACATCGGCGAGCTTTCCCGCCCCTGTCCCTCGGGGTGT
>JAICUE010000571.1 GCA_025936015.1 Gemmatimonadaceae bacterium | reverse complement strand
GCCGATGACGATCCCGAGTAGGCGATGCTCACCGGGAGCGACAGGCCTAACGATGCGGGCAGCAGCTTCTCCAGGCGCACCGTCGACACGAGGTCGAGGGCATCCTGGCCCACGTACGTCGGGCTCTCGGCGAGCTGGCGGAAGTACGCATCGCGGCGGCTGGCGGCGACGCGGATGTCGGCGATTCCACCGGCGCGCACCTCGAGGCCGACCTGCCCGGCGTAGCCCGGCGTCTTCTCGACGTTGCGAAGGCGGATGTCGTCGACCCAGAGGTCGAGCGTGTCGCTCGTCGGGCTGAAGAGCTGCGTGCTGTCGGTGCGGACGATGCCGACGGCGAGCTCCTGCACCGCCGCGAGGTTCGGCGGCGTGACCCCGGGGGCGACGGTGTACGCGATGTAGCCGTTCTCGCACGCGGCATAGACCGCGGTGTCGGGGACGAGCGCGTCGCGATTGGTCTTGCGGATGAGCGCCGAGTCGATCCCGGTGCAGCCGATGCGTGCGCCGCCGGCGCGCAGGTACGCGCTCTGGACTCGCGAACGCAGCGACTGCAGCACGCTGAAGTCGACGCGCACATCGGTCCAGCTGTCGCTGAACACCGGGGTGTGATAGAGGTAGAAGTTGCTGCCGTCGCGACCCATCCTCACGAAGAAATTGAGGTCGCCGCCACTTCCCCACCCCGTCGGGTTGCCGCCGCGCGCCCAGACGCGCAGCTCGCGATAGGCGAGGAAATTCTTCGACCCCTCCGGGAACCGGTAGTACGCCTCGGCGCGCGACAGGGGGACGAGATTGGTCGCGGTGACACGGAGCGCCTGCTCGTTGACCTCGATCGTCGACTGATCCTGGCGCGGCGTCTTGACGTCGTTGTCGTTGTTGATCCCGGGCGGCGGCGTGTAGCCGGGATCGCGCGTGCTGATCGTCGTCACGCGAACGCTGCCGTGATTTCCGGCGATGGTCGCGACCGAGTCGCCACCGACGCCGGAGATCGGCGACTCGGCGCGCTTGAGCCAGAGCGGCCCGCTGAGGCGGAAGCGGGCGAGGGGGATCGTCGTCGCTTCATCGTTAGGCACGCCGGCGCCCGAGACCATCGTCAGGCGGATCGCCTTGATCCGGCGGAGCTGCGGTCCATTCACCGTGTCGCGCGCGGCGTTGAGCGGGACGCGAATGCGGATCCAGCAGAGCGGGCCGGTGTCGTTGCTGTCGGCGAGGGTGACCGGGAGCGCGTGATAGCACGCGGTGCGCGGCGCGCTCGCCGGATCCTGCGAGAGCGCGGCGAGGTCCACCACGTAGCGAAAGTAGCTCTCGCTGCTCCGCTCGGCTTCGGTGTAGTTCAGCGCGAAGTCGAGATCGATGTCCTCCTCGTCGAGGCGGTTATTGCGCACGGTGCAGTTCGCCCGCTGGTCGCCGATGCTCTGGATGACGCCGTACTCCGCTTCGCAGATCGGGACATCGTGCAACACCGCGATGCCTGACGGCAAGACGACCGTCAGCGAATCGATTCGGTCGGGGGCAATCCCGCGATCGTTGAGCGCGGCGTTGAACGACCGCGTGAGCGAGTCGCGCTCGGTATCGAAGCGATCGAGCCCGACCGGCGTCTTCCCGCGAAAGGTC
>JAICUE010000099.1 GCA_025936015.1 Gemmatimonadaceae bacterium | reverse complement strand
GGTAGAGGGCCCATGACGACGCGAGCATTCCCGCGTCCTTCCCCGAATCGGAGTAGCCGATCATCACTTCCTGGCGCCGCCCGCGCGCGGCGAGCTGCCGCGAGTACACGGCGTCGTTGAACAGCGTCCGCATCACTTCCGGTGCGCGCTCGAGATCGTCGAGCGTCTCGAACAGCGGCACGACGTCGATGCGCGAGACCGGCGGTTCGGCGGCGAGATCGACGAGTCCCGTCTCGCGCGCAAGCAGGAGCACGCGGAGCAGGTCTTCCGGCGTGCGGGAGAAGGAGATGATGTACGTCTGCGCCGCAGCCGCGCCCGACTCGTCCTGGATCGTCGCGATCGCGCGCATCGTGTCGAGCACGCGCATCGTCGGCTCGGCGAGCGGGAGCCGCGCGCTGACGAGGGGGCGACTGCCGCGCAGCTCGTCGCGCAATCCCTCGGCGTCGAATGGCGGCAGCCCGACGTGTGCGGCGATGTCGGCGAGGGCGGCTTCGTGCGAGTCCGCGTGGTCGCGGACGTCGAGCGCGTAGCCATGAAAGCCGTTGGCGCGAACCAGTGCGAACAGCGGGTCGAAGCTGGTGCGACACGCCTCCGATGCGCCGGCCGTCATGAGATAATGGCGGACGAGCGTCAGGTCGTGCTCGAACGCGGCGACGTTCGCGTACGCGGCGGGCTCGGCGACCTCGCGTCCGGCGTCGCGCGAAGCGACGAGCCGCCTGGTCGCGTCGAGCCGCGCGCCCATGAAGCTCAACTTCAGGCGCAGCGTCTCGTCCGAGTTGCGGCGGCGATTGGTGTCCCACACGCCGGGCAGCTCGGCGTGATCGCGCTCGAGCGACTCGAGCAGCTCGGGGGTCGGCGGCGCGAGGTGCGACCCGATCGACAGTTTCTCGATGAGCTCATCGACCCCACGCCGGTAGCGGCCGAGGATGACGTGACTCGCTCGGCGCGCGGCCGCGAGCGTCGTCTGCGGGGTGACGAAGGGGTTGCCATCGCGATCGCCACCGACCCACGAGCCGAATCGGATCGGCACCGAGAGGCGGATGCTTTCGTCGCAGCGCCCGAACTCCTCCTCGTATGCACGCACGACCGCGTCGTGCGTCCGCGCGCTCGCGTCGAGCAGCCGCGTCTCGAGGTACCATTGCACGGTGCTCACCTCGTCGAGCACCGTCGGCCGGTCCTGTCGCACTTCCGGGGTGAGCCAGAGCAGCTCGATCTCGCCCTCGAGGGAATCCTCGATTGCCCGGCGCTCGGCGGCGGAGCCCGTCTCGCGCCGAAGGAGCAGGTCGGCAACGCGTGCCTGCAATCCGAGGAGCGTGCGCCGTGTCGATTCCGTCGGGTGCGCGGTGAGCACGGGATTCACGTCGAGTCCTGCGAGCGCATCGGCGACTTCGCCGGCGGTGCGCCCCATTTCGCGAAGGCGGCGCATCGTCCAGCGAGCGGACGCCGGCTGCGGCGTGTCGTCGTCGCGCCGCAGGTACGTGTTGCGGCGCCGCACGCGATGCACCTGCTCGGCGGTGTTGATGAGCAGGAAGAACAGGGTGAAGGCGCGCGCCGCGAGGGCGGAGAGCTCGACGGGGAGGGCGCGCACCCGGGCGACCAGCTCGTCGAGGGTCGGCGCGTCGGGGGCGCCCTGCCGCCGTGCGCGGCAGGCCTGCCGGAGCTCCTCGACCGTTCGCAGTGCCTCGTCGCCTTCGAGTCGCTCGATCACCCGGCCAAGCGTGCCGGCAAGCCAGCGCACGTCCTCGTGCAGAGGCTGGTCTTGCGGTCGCGTTGGCGGAGGAGTCATGATGGCTGGGCGAAAATGAGAGCGTTCGAGCGCGACGATCGTGAGAATCTAACTGTCGATCGCGATTCGGCACTCCCTTTGCTTCTGATGCAACACGAGTGGCGCCGCGTGGCGCCCTGCGGATTCTCCCCGGTCGGAAGTGCAGCATGCAGCTCTCGCAGCCTCAGCGCGAATTGGCCAGGAGCGCGGTCGCGCCGCTCCCCGAATCCGGCACCTTCGTCGGAATCGCGCTGCTCGTGATGTTCGGGGACCTCGTCTCGAAGGCGATGGCGGTCGCGCTCTGGAGCGGTGAGCGCCATTCGCTGTTCGGCAGCCGGGTGCTGATCGAGGTCGTCCACAACCCGCTCGGCGCCTTCAGCACCTCGTACGGTGCGCACACCTTCGAGATCAACGTGTTCGCGACGCTGGCGGCGGCGCTCCTGGCGATGGTCTACTGCCCGCGGCTTTCCCAGCTCGACGCACTGGCGCCGAGCGGCCTCGGGCTGGTCACCGGTGCAGCGTTAGGCAACCTCGCCAGCCTGGTGACCTCGCCCAGCGGCGTGCCCGATTTTCTCGCGGTGACGCACGGCCATGGCTCGGTGCTCGTCCTCAACCTCGCCGACGTCGCCGCCTACATCGGCCTTGCCTGCTGCGCGCGCATCGCCTGGTCGGTGATGCGCGCCGCGATCGCCGCCGCGCGCCCCGCCTAACGGCGCCCCGCCTAACGCGCCGTTACGGGCGGGGCTTGGCGTGCCGCGTCTCGCCCGAGCTCGATGATCCGCTGCTGCTGCTCGATGAACCACTGCTCGAGGAGCTGCCGCTGTTCGCCGACGACGTGGAGCCGCTGCGCCCGGACCTCGACACGTCGCTCGACCCGCTCGACGTCGCCGGATCGCGCGTGTAGCCCTGGCCGTTGACCACGCGCCCATGCGGACGCGTCCCACCGCTGCCCCGGACGATGACCACCGGCGGTTGGTACAGATAGCCGCCGTAGCCGTAGCCATAGCCGCCGTAGCCATATCCGCCGTAGCCGTACCCCGATCCGTAGCCGTTGCCGTAAAGGTACGGCGAGTAGCCTAACGTTCCGTAGCCCGGCAGGTATCCGCCGTAGCCGTAGCCGAACGGGTCGCCCGGGGGGAGCGTCGTGTAGATCGTCGAGCCGCGGGTCGGCGGCTGCAGCGCAACCTGCTGCGGGCGGTCGAGCGCGAACACCTTCGGGTACGAGAGCGCGACCATCAGGTCTGTGATCCGTCCGGGGACGCCGGCGTCGGCCAGCGCCGCGAGCCGCCCAGCATCGACGCTGAAACGGTCGCCCCGCTCCATGAGCCACGCCTCGACCACGAGCGAGTCGGCGTGATGCACCGCATCGACGATGTCCTCGCCCGTGAGGGCGCCGCCCATCGCCGCGCGCGCGGCGGTCACCGGCACCGCATCAGCGCGGGGAACGAGCGCACTGTCGATGCTGAATCCGTCCGGCACCGGAGCGCTCGCGTAGCGGACAACACGGACCGCCTTGCCGCCCCCGCTCGCGATCTCCTCGACGTCGATCAGTTGACCGTTGAAGGTCATGCTCAGCATCCCGCTCGTCGCGCGCTGCACCCCGCCGTCGCAGCTGTACTGCGACTCGAGGTAGACGCGCCGCGCGTTCTGCGACCAGGCTGCACCCTGCCAACCGGCGCAGCCATCGCGCTCGCTCGGCGTGCGGCCATTGCCCGCGTCGATCGTCTCGCGCGCCGCAACCTTCCCCTTCGCGACCGTGACGAATTCGACCGACGTCGGCGTCGTCGAGGGAACGATGCAGAGCGTCGGCGACCCGGCGTCGCGCGCGCGTTGTTCCATCCACGCGGTGTAGCTGTCGGCCGACGACGCGCTCACCGGCTGCCAGCAGCCGAGCCATCCCTGCCACCGCGCGTCAGGCCTGACGTTCTGCGCGAAGCTCGTCGCCGGCAGCGCGAGCATTGATGCGATGGCCATCACCGCGCCCATGAGGGCGAGTCGTCGCGCACCAATCGTCTTTCTGGTCATGGTTACCATCCTGTCAGAACCTGACGTTGAGACCGAGCGTGATCCCGAGATCCGAGAGGTCGATCCCGTCGAACCCTTCGAAGTCCGGACCGAGCGATCCCTTCGCCCACGTGTAGCGCGCCTCCCCGTTCAGCGCGAGCCGCGGCGTCAGCGTGTAGTTCGCGCCGATCATCCCGTGCGCCGTCCCCGTCCACCCGGATGACTCGTACTCATCGGGGAAGACATCCGTCGTCCGGAAGTCGATGAAGTCGCCCGCCTGATGCAGACGATACCACATCATCCCGCCGCCCGCACCGACATACGGCACGAACTTGGCCGGAATCCACGCGAACTTGCCGATCGACCGGCCCGGCGACGTGAGATAGAACCGCGCCCCCGCCGTGAGCGGCACCCGCGCGAGTGTCGTGGTCTGCTCGATCGGCTGGTTATCGGTGTCGGTCCAGTGCCGGAACTCGGTCGCATTCTTCGACCCGGCATAGCTCACGGCGAAGTCTAGATCGACGCGCGGCGCGACAGTGATCAGCAGATCAGTCCCGATCGACGGCGCGCGAAAGTCGCCCTTGCTCAGCGTGAACTGATCGGTGAGGAACGAATAAATGTCGCCGCTGGCCATCGCCGACGAGAGCCCACCGCGGACGAGGAACGACCCGACCGGCTTGTGGAAGAGGAAGCCATCGCCTTGCGATTGAGCGCGTGCTTGCCGCGGAGCCGCGAGGAATCCCGCAACTGCTGCCACCGCCACTGCGCCGAAGGTGCGGGAGAAACGCCAACGCATTTGACCCCCTCGCGCGTCGAGGAAAAAAGGGAGAAGGAAAAGTACCCACCGCACTCCTCATCGTTCCAGCAAGCAGCAACCAGGGACCAGGGACCAATTCAGGGGTCAGGCGACGGCGCTTCCCGTGTCCCACGTACTCCGAGCAGTACAGAAATCAGGAAGCACCCGCGCGCGAACCCCGGAACTGCTCCCTCGTCCCTCGTTCCTGGTAAATCGGGAACGCGGAACGAGGAACGAGGAACAAGGAACGAGGAACGAGGAATGGCGAGCTTCCTGCTTCTTATTTCGCGCTCTCTCTCTGTCTCTTTTCCTCGGAGCCTCGAATGGAAATCAACTGGCGCCACGACATCGATCGCGTGCTCACTGACGCTCGATCCGCTCACAAGCCTGTCCTCCTCGACTTCAGCGCTGCCCCGATGTGAGGTGGCTGTGCTCGGCTGGATGCCGAGGTGTACCCCGATGAGCGGGTTGCAAGGCTCATCACCGAGAACCTGATCCCCGCCCGCGTCCACGTGAAGGACCAGGCCGCCGACTTCAAGAAGTACGGTGAAAAGTACGACGCGCAGTGGACCCCGACCGTGCTCTTCCTCGATCCCGAGGGAGTCGAGCAGCATCGCATCGAGGGGTTCCTGCCTAACGACGACTTCCTCGCGCAGCTCATGCTCGGACTCGGCCAGCTCGCTTTCCGCGGCGGCGACTTCACGAGCGCCGAGCGCTGGTTCCGGAAGGTGGTCGACACACTGCCCGACACCGATGCCGCACCCGAGGCCCAGTACTGGGCCGGCGTCGCCCGCTACAAGGGCAGCGGCGAAGCCAGCGCGTTAGGCGCGACGGCGAAGGCCTTCACCGAGCGCTACCAGGACAGCAGCTGGGCGAAGAAGGCGTCGATCTGGAAGTGAGCCGTTAGCTATCAGCCATTAGCTGGAAGGAACCGCGGTAACCGCAGTCGCTCCCAGCTAATGGCTAACGGCTGATAGCTGCAGTTCAGTGCGTGTAGCCCGTCTTCAGCACGATCTTGTTGCACTCATCTTCCTTGTGCGTGAAGATGTCGAAGCCGGCCGGTGCGTCCTCGAGGCTCATCGTGTGCGAGATGACGAAGCTCGGGTCGATCTCACCCTTCTGGATCCGCTCGAGCAGCGGCTGCATGTAGCGGTGGACATGGCACTGCCCGGCGCGGATCGTCAGCGAGCGATTCATCAGTGAGCCGATCGGAAACTTGTCGGCGAAGCCGCTGTACACACCGATGATCGAGACGATCCCGCCGTTCGCGCACGTCATGATCGCCTGGCGCAGCGCGGCGATGCGGTCGTTCTCCCAACGCATCGACTGCTTCGCCTTGTCGTAGAGACCGTGCACGCCGGGCGCGTGCGACTCGAGACCGACCGCGTCGATGCACGCATCGGGTCCGCGGCCACCGGTGAGCTCCTTCAACCCCTCGATGACGCTCGTCTCCTCGTAGTTGATCGTCACGTCCGCGCCGGCGGTCCGCGCCCGCTCGAGCCGGTACGGGAAGCGGTCGATCGCGATCACTCGCTCCGCGCCCAGCAACTTCGCGCTCGCGATGGCGAACTGGCCGACCGGGCCGCAGCCCCACACCGCGATCGTGTCGCCCGGCTTGATGTCGCACATCTCCGCGCCCATGTAGCCGGTCGGGAAGATGTCCGTCAGGAAGAGCACCTGCTCGTCGGTCAGGTCGCTCGGCACCTTCAGCGGACCGAAATCGGCGAACGGCACGCGCGCAAACTCCGCCTGTCCACCGGCGAAACCGCCGAGCATGTGCGAGTAGCCGAACACGCCGGCCGGCGAATGGCCGAGGATCTGCTCGGCGATGTGCGCGTTAGGGTTCGAGTTCTCGCAGATCGACGTCAGCCCCTTCTTGCAGTTGTGGCAGACCCCGCAGGCGATGGGGAAGGGGACGACCACCCGGTCGCCGACCTTCAGCTTCTTCACGTTCTTTCCCGTCTCGACGACCTCCCCCATGAACTCATGGCCGAGGATGTCGCCGTGTTCCATCGTCGGCATGAAGCCGTTGAACAGGTGCAGGTCCGATCCGCAGATCGCCGTCGACGTCACCTTGATGATCGCGTCGTGCGTGTTGAGGATCTGCGGATCCGGAACCGTCTCGACCTTGAGGTGCTTCGCGCCTTCCCAGCAGTTTGCTCGCATCGTCCGCTCCGTCCGAAGTCGTCAGTCGCGGCGGCGCCTCGCGCGCCGCCTAACGGTCGTGTCAGTCCTTCAGGTCGCTCTGCTTCGGCGGCTGCGCGGGCTGCATCCCCTTCGCGGCGGTCGAATCCGAGAGCGTGATCTCGCCGAGCTCCATCATCTGCTTGAAGCGCTTGAGGTCGGCGCTGAGCGCGGCCTGCGGGATCTTCTTGAAGAGGCTGGCCAGCTTCGCGCCGACGACCCCGCCGCGCGGGTGATACTCCATCTCGAGGTGCACCTCGGTGCCCCGGCCGCCCGGTGCCTCGATGAACGTGACCGAGCCGAGGTTGTCGACCGCCTCGTGCTCGAGCGAATGCCAGGCGATGTACTCGTTCGGCCGGTCCTCGATCGTCTCGGCGTCCCATTCCGCCGTTAGGCCTATCGGCGCCTTCGCCTTCCAGTGCGAGCGGCCGGCGCCGGTCATCCGCACCGACTCGAGATGCCCCATGAATCGCGGCAGGTTGCCGAGATCCTTCCAGAACTCGTAGACCTCGCCGACCGGGCGGCCGACCGTGATCTGCGCGGCGAGCCTGACGGTGCCGTCGTCGGCCGGCGAGAGCTGGAAGCTTCCTTCGTCGTGGCCCTGCGCGGGAAGCTTCTCGCTCGTCAGCTTCGCGCCCTGCATGATGTCGAGCGCCGTCACGCCGAGCACCGCGACGGTCGCCGCGAGCAGCTTCGCATTGTTGTTGTTCTCGTCCTCGTCGCGCATGCGCCGGCCGAGGAACGCGAGGTCGATCGCGTCGCCGCCGACACGCGACCACAGCCAGTAGGTCGGCTTCGGCCGCGTCAACAGTCCGACGCCGGCCGCGATCTCGCGGATGCCGAAGGTGCGTAACGTCGTCGCGTACTCGTCCTCGTCTTCGATGCCGACGAGCTTCGCGACCGAACGCGGCGCGAGCAGCTCCGCCAGCCCGAGCCCGATGCTGAACCAGCCGAGGAACTTCGTCGTCCCATCCTTCCAGTCCGGAGTCTCACTGTAGTGTTCGGGTGCGTCCCGCCCGACCCGGCGGCTTCGACCATCGGACCCGTTTGCCTGACGTCCGTTACCGGACTGTGCGTCGCGTGGTAGTTGCTGTGTCGCCATGTGCTTCTCCGTCTCACGAAGGTTCTCGTCGTGCGTGGCCGGAGTGTGCTTTCGCAGACGACGTGCCCGTGCGGTGATCACTCGGCGAATACCGCGCAGACCAGCAGTCAAGCGCTGTAAGCAGCAAGCGATACGCAGTAAGCGATACGCAGTAGGCGATAAGCAGAAAGCGAACGGCGTCGAGGGTACGCACCCCAACGCCGTTCGCTCACTGCTTGCAGCTTGTCGCTTACTGCCGAAGGCGGCTCACCCCCTGAACGCGCTCAGGTACCTGTAGCTCGCTTCGATCGACGCGAACGAACCGCCCGGCATCTCCGCGGCATTGTCGTGCTCGACGAAGAAATGCTTGATTCCCGCCTGAGCGCGCTTGGCGAAGAGACG
>JAICUE010000154.1 GCA_025936015.1 Gemmatimonadaceae bacterium | reverse complement strand
GAGCTCGTCGTCGCCGGCTCGAACGACTCCATCATGATGGTCGAGGGCGGCGCCCTCGAGGTGAGCGAGGAGGATGTCGTCGAAGCCCTCACGGTCGCGCAGGGCGGCCTTAAGGAGCTCATCGGCTACCAGGACGAGCTGCTCAAGGCCAGCCCCAAGGTCGAGAAAATGGCGTGGGTCAAGCCCACCGTCACCGAGGGCCTCGCGGACAAGGTCAAGGCCGTGGCCGACGTCAAGATCGGCGAGGCGCTCAACCAGAAGGACAAGCACACGCGCGTCCAGGCGGTGGAGCTCGTGAAGAAGCAGGTGGCCGAGTCGTTCGCCGCCGACCTGCCGGACAACGCCAAGGAGATCCACAACATCCTCGGCGACCTCGAGTACAACGCCCTGCGCTCGCAGGTGCTGACGACGAAGAAGCGCGTCGACGGCCGCGCCACGAACGAGGTGCGCCCCATCTCGATCGACACGGGGCTCCTCCCGCGCGCGCACGGCTCGGCGCTCTTCACCCGCGGCCAGACGCAGGCGCTCGTCGCCGTCACCCTCGGCACCGCGAACGACGTCCAGCGCCTCGACTCGATCGACGAGCCGGGCGAGTCGACGAAGTCGTTCATGCTCCACTACAACTTCCCGCCGTTCTCCACCGGCGAGGTGCGCCCGGTGCGCGGCACGAGCCGCCGCGAGATCGGCCACGGCAACCTGGCCGAGCGCGCGCTGCAGGGCGTGCTGCCGCCGTTCGAGGAGTTCCCGTACACGGTGCGCATCGTGTCCGACGTGCTCGAGTCGAACGGTTCGTCGTCGATGGCGTCAGTCTGCGGCGGCTCGCTGGCGATGTTCGATGCCGGCGTCCCACTGCGCGGCGCAGTCGCGGGCGTGGCGATGGGGCTGATCAAGGAAGACGATCGCTACGCGATCCTCACCGACATCCTCGGCACCGAAGACCACCTCGGCGACATGGACTTCAAGGTCGCGGGGACGGAGCAGGGAATCACGTCGATCCAGATGGACATCAAGATCCAGGGACTGTCGCTGGATCTCATGACCGAGGCGCTCGAGCAGGCGCGCCGCGGGCGGCTGCACATCCTCGGCGAGATGGCGAAGGCGCTTCCGGAGCCGCGTGCGGATCTGTCGCCATATGCGCCGCGCATCGTGACGATGTCGATCAACCCCGAGAAGATCGGTGACCTGATCGGCCCGAAGGGCAAGACGATCCGCGGCATCCAGGAAGAAACGGGCGCGGAGATCACCGTCGACGATACCGGCACCGTCACGATCGCGGCGGTCGGTGGCGAAGCGATGGAACGGGCGCGCCAAATGGTCGCGGCGATCACCGCGGAGCCGGAGATCGGGACGGTGTACGAGGGCACGGTGAAGAGCACCACCGCGTTCGGCGCATTCGTCGAGATCATGCCGGGTACCGAGGGACTCGTCCACATCTCCGAGCTGCAGCACGGCCGCACGGAGAAGACCGAGGACGTCGTGAAGCGCGGCGACCGGGTCAAGGTCAAGCTGGTCGATCGCGACGAGCGTGGCCGCATTCGTCTCTCGATGAAGGCACTCGTGCCGCGTCCCGAGGGAATGCCGGAGGAGACGGAGCGCCCGCGTGGCGAGCGTCCTCCGCGCAGCGACCGAGGGGATCGCGGCGATCGTGGCGGACGTCCGCCGCGTGAAGGCTCGAACGGCGGCAGCGAGGGCAACGGCGGTGAACGCTCGATGGCGGCCGAAGGCGGCGCTGCCGAGGGCGAGGCTGCGGGTGCAGAGTCGGGCAGCAGCGAGCGTCGTCCACCGCGCCGGGGTGGCAGCGGCAGGGGACGGCCGCGGGAGTGAGCACTGTAGTCGACGGTGCGGCGGACCTTCGCCGCACCGTCCTCGATAACGGACTGACCGTACTCTCGGAGCGCATGCCGGGGGTGCGGTCAGTCGCGTTCGGAGCATGGGTGCGCGCGGCATCGATCCACGAATCGCGCGAGCGGATGGGGGTCTCGCACCTCCTCGAGCACATGGTGTTCAAGGGGACGGCGACGCGCACCGCGCGCGACATCGCCCTCGCGCTCGAGCAGCTGGGCGGATCGCTCGACGCGTACACCGCGCGCGAACACACGTCGTTCCAGGCGCGCGTCCTCGACGAGCACCTGCACGAGGCGGCGGACGTCATCGCCGATCTCGTGTTCCGGCCGGCGATCCGCTCGGAAGATCTGAAGCTCGAGCGAAAGGTGGTGCTCGAGGAGATCAGCATGGTCGACGACACGCCTGACGATCTCGTGTTCGAGCTCCACAACGAGCAGCTGTGGGGGGAGCATCCGTACGGCTACTCGATTCTCGGGACCCGCGCCACGGTGTCGAAGCTCGGTGTACGTGAGCTGAAGGCGCTGCACGAGGCCGCGTACGCACCGAACAACATCGTCGTGGCGGCGGCGGGGAACCTCGAGCACGACGCGCTGGTCGACGAGCTGCAGCGCACCGGTTGGGGCGATCCCCAACCCGGGGACCTCGCGGCACTGCGGACCGTCCCGCCTAACGGTGCCGCGCCGACGGTGAGGCATGTCGAGCGCGAGGGCGCGCAGACGCACACGGTGCTCGGTTCGATCACCGTGCCGTACACCGATCCGCGGCGCTATCCGATCGTGCTGGTCGGGGTGATGCTCGGCGGGGGAATGAGCTCGCGGTTGTTCCAGCGGGTGCGCGAGGAACTGGGGTTGGCGTATTCGGTGTACGGATTCCAGAGCTTTCACGCCGATACCGGAACGCACGGCGTGTATGTCGGGACGGCGCCGGCGACCGCGAAGCTCGCGGTCGAGGCGATCCAGGCCGAGCTCGCCCGCGTGGCGCGCGAGGGGCTGCCGGCGGACGAGCTGCTGTCGGCGAAGTCGCAGTTGAAGGGGCAGCTCACGCTCTCGCTTGAGAGCCCGTCGTCGAAGATGTACCGGGCGGCGGGGACGGAGCTGTACGGAGAGCAGTACCGCACGCTCGACGAGACGCTCGCACTGATCGACGCGATCACGCAGGATGAAGTCGCGGCCGTGTCAGCCGAGTTCTTCGCGCCGGAGCGTCAGACCATTCTCAGCCTCGGGCCGTCGGCAGCCGCCTAACGGCGCGCCGCGGCATATTTCCACTTCACGATTCCAGGCGATTCGTCACATGAAGATCGGCGTACCGAAAGAGATCAAGACCAACGAGAACCGCGTCGCGTTGGTGCCCGCGGGCGCACTGGCCCTCGTCACCGCAGGGCACTCCGTGACCATCGAGAAGGGCGCGGGTGAGGGGAGCGGGTTCAGCGATGACCTCTACGTGAAGGCGGGGGCGAAGATCGCGCCCGATGCCGCCAGCGTCTGGAAGGACGCAGAGATGATCATGAAGGTGAAGGAGCCGATCGAGCGCGAGTGGCCGCACATGCGCGAGGGGCAGGTCATCTTCACCTACTTCCACTTCGCGGCGGACGAGAAGCTGACGAAGGCGCACATCGCGAGCAAGGCGATCTGCATCGCCTACGAGACAGTCGAGCTGCCGAGTCGGGAGCTGCCGCTGCTGACGCCGATGTCGGAGGTCGCGGGCCGGATGGCGGTGCAGGAGGGGGCAAAGTATCTCGAGAAGATCTTCGGCGGACGCGGCGTGCTGCTCGGCGGCGTGCCAGGGGTGCTGCCGGCGAAGGTGGTGATCCTCGGCGGCGGCGTGGTCGGAATCAATGCGGCGAAGATGGCGGCGGGGATGGGCGCACACGTCGTCATCCTCGACCTCTCGCTCGAGCGGCTGCGCTACCTGAGCGACGTGATGCCGGCGAACGTGCAGCTGCTGCACTCCAACCGCTTCGCGATCCTCGAGCAGATCGTGGACGCGGACCTGGTCGTTGGCGGGGTGCTGGTCCCGGGCGCGGTCGCGCCGAAGCTGATCCTCAAGGGCGACCTGAAGACGATGCGCCAGGGTTCGGTGATCGTCGACGTCGCAATCGACCAGGGCGGTTGCGTCGAGACGATGCATCCGACGACGCACGAGAACCCGACGTTCGTGATCGACGGCGTGATCCACTACGCCGTGGCGAACATGCCGGGCGCGGTGCCGCGCACCTCGACCTTCGCGCTGACGAATGCGACGCTGCCGTACGCGCTGCAGCTGGCGAACAAGGGCTGGAAGCAGGCGCTGAAGGACAACGGCGCGCTGTTGAAGGGGCTGAACATGGTCGGCGGGACGGTGACGTATCCGGCGGTCGGGCAGGCGTTCGGAATCCCGGTCGAGCCGGCATCGAAGTTCGTCTGATCGGCTGATTGCGCACGCGGCGTGATGCCGCGCGCGATTCTGGCGGGCACGGCTCTTGAACTTCCGAGCGCCGTGCCCGCACTGACATCGAGCGGCGCGCCGCTCGCCGCTGGCCGGCCACGCGTGCTGCCGCACATCCTCTGTTATCACAAGATCGAGCGCCGCCTCGAGCTCGGCGTCACACGGCTCTCGCCGCGGCGTTTCGCCCGGCAGCTGGAGCGATTCGCCGCGGACGGTTGGACAAGCCTAACGCTCGACGAGGTCGCCGCGAGCGCGCGGGGCGAGCGCGCCGTCGGCCCGAAGGAGCTGGCGATCACCTTCGACGATGCGTACCGCGGGCTTCGCGACTACGCGTTTCCCGCGGTCGAAGCGTTAGGCTTCACCGGCACCTGCTTCGTCATCACCGAATTCGCCGGCCGGCTGAACGCGTGGGACGTGGCCTACGGGGGGCGGCGGTTCGCCCATCTCGCGTGGCGCGACATCCGGCGGTGGGAGGGGCGGGGCATCGAGTTCGCCTCGCACACCGCCACGCATCCTCGCCTGACCTGGCTCAACGATGCCGCGGTACGCCACGAGATGGTGCGATCGAGGTCGGCGATGGTTGCGGCACTCGGCCGTGCGCCGCGGGCGATCAGCTATCCGTTCGGTGCGTTCGGCGATCGCGAGGCAGCGATCGCGCGGAACGAAGGCTACGATGTCGGCTTCGCGCTTGCCGGCAAGTGGAACGGCGACCCGATGGCGGTCACGCGGCTCCCGGTCTACCCGTGGTCGCTGCCGATGCCGGGGATCGGCCGGCTTGCGGCGGTGGAGCGGGCGGGCGCGTTAGGCGCCAACCGCTGCGCGATCGGCACGTCGCTCTGGAAGCGGTGGCGTGAGGGCCGCACACCGCGGCACGAACGGCAGCCCGGCGTCACCGGGTTGGCCGAGCCAGTGGCTGGCGACTGACGCCGCGCACCGCGCGTACCTGGATGCGGCCGAGGCCGACCGAATCCCGGGCAGCAGGACGGCTGCGGTGGTTATCCATCGCGTCTGCCCGCACTGTCGTACATCGACCACCAGTGCAACTACGCGGCGAACGAGATCGCGATAAATTGGAACGCGCCCTTCGCCTTCCTCGCGGCAGCGGTCGATGCCAGGTTCACGGGCCAGCCAGGCGCGCCACAGCCGTCCAGCTCACCCATCTCCGGATCCCGCCCATGAATGCAACGACACCAGCCGTCGCCTGCCTGACGCTATCGATCGCTGCGGCGCTGTTCGTGCCATCGGCGCGGACGTTGTCGGCGCAAGCGACGCCCGCGGCGACCTCTCCCGCGACGAAGCTGGCGCTCACCCCGCCGATGGGCTGGAACAGCTGGAACAAGTTCGCCTGCAACGTGAGCGAGGAGCTGATCCGCGAGACAGCGGATGCGATGGTCCGAACCGGGATGCGCGACGCGGGTTATACGTACGTCAACATCGATGACTGCTGGCACGGGCAGCGCGACTCGCTCGGCTTCATTCATCCCCACTCGGCGCGGTTCCCCTCGGGGATCAAGGCGCTCGCCGACTATGTGCACGCGCGCGGGTTGAAGCTCGGTGTCTATTCCGATGCTGGTTCGAAGACCTGTGGCGGAAAGCCGGGGAGTCGCGGCTACGAGCGGCAGGACGCGCTGATGTACGCGAAGTGGGGCGTCGACTACCTGAAGTACGACTGGTGCAACACGGAGGCGCTCAGCGCCCACGGTGCATACCTCACGATGCACGATGCGCTCGCGGCAACCGGCCGGCCGATCGTGCTCAGCATCTGCGAATGGGGAACGAACAAGCCGTGGGAGTGGGGGCCGAGCGTTGGGCAGCTCTGGCGGACGACGGGGGACATCACGCCCTGCTTCGACTGCATCGACACGCACGGCGGACAGTGGAACTCCTATGGCGTCCTCCAGATACTGGACATGCAGCAGGGACTTCGCCAATACGCGGGTCCTGGCCACTGGAACGACCCGGACATGCTCGAGGTAGGGAACGGGTTGAATGCCGCCGAGAACCGCGCGCACTTCGCGATGTGGAGCATGCTTGCCGCGCCATTGATCGCCGGCAACGATCTCCGGTCGATGCCGCCTGACGTTGCATCGGTGCTGACGAACCACGATGTCGTCGCG
>JAICUE010000412.1 GCA_025936015.1 Gemmatimonadaceae bacterium | reverse complement strand
CGACGTCGCAGGAAAACCCGCGCGCCTCCCCCCCAAGCTGCGACGCCGCTTCCTCGGCGCGGGCCCGCTCGCGCCCGACAACGGCGACACGCGCACCGGCTCCCGCGAGCGTGGTCGCGATCGCGCGGCCGATGCCGCGGGTACTGCCAGTTACGAGTGCGACGCGTCCGGAGAGGTCGATCTGCATCAGGCCACCTTGGCGAGGAGCTGGTCCACTTCGGCGGCGGTGCCGCAGTTCATCGTGGCGACGGTCGGGGCGATGCGTTTCATCAAACCAGTGAGCACGTTGCCGGGTCCCATCTCGACGAACAGCGCGCCCGGGTACTGGCCGGCGAGATAGCCGACGACATCGGTCCAGCGGACTGGCGAGGTGAGCTGCCGCAGGAGCAGCGATTGTGCCTCGGCCGCGTTCATCACCGGCGCCGCGGTGACGTTGGAGACGACTGGAAAAGCCGGCGCGCCCATTCCGGACGCCGCGAGTGCCTCGCCCAGCCCCGGCTCCGCGATCTCCATCAGCGGCGAATGAAACGCGCCGCTGACATTCAGCTTCACCGCACGCTTCGCCCCCGCCTCCTTGACCATTTCCATCGCTCGTTCGACGCCGCCGACCTCACCGGAGATCACGACCTGCTCGGGTGAGTTGTAATTCGCCGGAACCACCGTACCCGCTTCGCGCGATGCGCGCTCGCACAGCGCGTCGATCGGAGTGGCCAGCGTGCCGAGGATCGCCGCCATCGCCCCCGGGCGCTTCACGCCCGACTCGTACATCAGCTCACCGCGGCGGCGCACGAGCTTCGCCGCGGCAACGGGGGTCAACGCGCCGGCCGCCGCGTATGCGGTGAACTCGCCGAGCGAATGGCCAGCCGCGGCGCGGACGTGCGGGGCGACCCGGTCGCGGACGACCGACCACACCGCGAGCCCGTGCGCGAGGAGTGCCGGCTGCGCGTTCTGGGTCAGCGTGAGCGCGTCCGCCGGTACGTCGAAGCAGAGAGTCGAGAGCGAAACGCCTAACGCGCGATCGACGCTGGCGAACAGCTCGCGCGCCAGCGGCTGCGCTTCGACGAGGTCCTTCGCCATCCCCGGCTTCTGTGATCCCTGGCCGGGAAAGAGCAGTACGATGTCCATTGCGACGGGCGCTAGAGGCGAACGACCATCGATGCCCAGGTGAACCCGGCGCCGAATGCAACCATCAGGATCCGTGATCCGTCGCGGACGCGGCCGGATTCGACGACCTCTTCGAGCGCGATCGGGATCGACGCCGACGAGGTGTTGCCATACCGGTCGACGTTGACGTAGACCTTTTCCATCGGGATGCTGGCGTGCTTCGCGGTCGCCTCGATGATCCGAACGTTGGCCTGATGCGGAATGAGCAGGTCGATGTCGCTGCCGCTCATCTTCGCGCCGTCGAGGGCGCGATCGCAGGCGTCAGCCATCGAACGGACGGCGTGCTTGAAGACCTCGCGGCCGGACATCTTCACGTAATGCGAGCGGTCGGCGAGCACCTCGGCGGAGAACGGCGTCGTCGATCCGCCGTTAGGCCGGTAGAGGAGGTCGGCGAGCGTCCCGTCGCTCCGCATGTACGCCGACAGAATTCCGCGGTTTGCATGCGCTCCTTCTGATCGCTTGAGCACGACGGCGCCCGCGCCATCGCCGAACAGCACGCAGGTCGAACGATCGGTCCAGTCGGTGATCGCGCTCATCTTCTCAGCGGCGATCACGAGAAATGTCTCGCCGGTGCCGGCGGCCATCATTCCCTCGGCGACGGTGAGTGCGTAGAGCCAGCCCGAGCACGCCGCCGAAATGTCGAACGCCGCCGCGCGCGATGCGCCGATTTCCGCCTGAATGTCGACCGCGGTGGCCGGGAGCAGCCGGTCCGGCGTCGCCGTGCTGACGACGATGACGTCGATCTCCCCCGCGTCGACACCGGCGCGCTGCATCGCCTGGCGCGCTGCCTCGGAGCCGAGCGAGCAGCCAGTCTCCGCCTTGGCGATGTGGCGCTCGTGAATTCCCGATCGCTCGACAATCCACTCGTGCGAGGTCTCGATCCCGATCGCGGCGAAGTCGTGGTTCGTCATCACGTGCGCGGGAATTCCCTTGCCCGTTCCCGCGATGTAGGCGACCGGACGTTTCACGCCTTTACCTCCTCGCTCTCAGCCAGGCGACGACCGATCGTCGCGTTCATCCCCGACTCCGCCGCCTGCACCGCGACGCGAATCGCGTTCTTGATCGCCCGCGCATCGGAGCGGCCGTGGGCGATGATGCTGACGCCCTTGACGCCGAGCAGCGGCGCCCCGCCGTGCTCCGAGTAATCGAGCGAGCCGAAGGCGCGCCTAACGGTCGCGGCATCGAGCTCGACGACCCCCCGCAGCATCTTCATCAGCGTCGGGGTGACCGCCTCGTAGAACTTCACGAGCACGTTGCCGACGAAGCCGTCGCAGACGACGACGTCGATCGGGCCGCGATCGCTCGCGCCACGGGGAATGTCGCGCCCCTCGACGTTGCCCTGGAAGTTGAGTCCACTCGCCGCGAGCAGGCCATTGGTCTCCTTGACGACGGCGTTTCCCTTCTCCGCCTCTTCACCGATGCTGAGCAATCCAATCGACGGATTCTGCCGCCCGAGCACGGCCTCGGCATAGACCGCGCCGAGCCGGGCGAACTGCACCAGCTCCGTCGCGGTGCAGTCGACATTGGCGCCGGAGTCGAGGACGACGATCGGTTGGCCAGCGGTGGGGAACAACGTGGCGATGGCCGGCCGCGTCATCCCCTGATGCAGCCCGAGGATGAAGAACGAGCCGGCCATCTGCGCGCCGGTGTTGCCGGCGGAGACGAAGCCGTCCGAGCGGCCGGCGACCTGGAGCTGCAGGCCGACCGCCATCGAACTGTTCGGCTTCTTGCGGACGACGGTCGGCTTGTCGGCCATCTCGACGACGTCCGGCGCTTCGACGATCTCGATGCGCGAACGATGCGTCGTCGCGCTGGCGAGCTCACCGGCGAGGAGCTTCGCCAGCGTGCTCTCGATGACCTGGGTTCGGCCGACCAGCTGGATCGTGTGCGATGG
>JAICUE010000421.1 GCA_025936015.1 Gemmatimonadaceae bacterium | reverse complement strand
CGAGCGAATTTTCCTCGCCGAATCGGGCGGCACCGTCATCGGCATCATCCGCTGCGTCGAGTCGAGCGGCTCGCCGCTGCTCGACCCGGCCCGCTACGCCTACATCTCGAGCGCGTACGTCAAGCCGGAGGCTCGGCGGCGCGGCGCCCTGCGCGCACTCGTTGCCGCGGCGCGGCAGTGGTCCGCCTCGCGCGGACTCGATGAGGCGCGGCTCCACAGCGTCGCCAACGACGAAGGCTCGAACCTCGCCTGGGACGCGTTAGGCTTCGACGTCGTCGAGCACATGCGGCGGAGCGCGATCGTTCCCGAGGACCTGCGACCGACCACGCAACGGGAGGGCTGACCGATGGCGACCATCACGATTTCCCGGCAGTACGGCTCCGGCGGTTCGGAGGTGGCCCAGCGCGTCGCCGACGCACTTGGCTGGGAGCTGCTCGACAACGCGATCGTCGACGCCGTCGCCGCGCGGCTCGACATGTCCGCCGAGGAGGTCGAGGCGCGCGAGGAGCGCGTGCCGTCGCTGGTCGAACGCCTCGCCAGCGCGATGACACTGGGCTCGCCCGAGATGCTGATCACCGGCGAGCACCCGTTAGGCGCGCCGAGCGAGGAGCAGATCGTCGCGACGACGGCGCAGATCGTCGACGAGGCGGTCGCCCGCGGGAACGTTGTCCTCGTCGGGCGCGGCGCCCAGTCGCAGCTCGCCGAGCGCGAGGACGCGTTTCACGTCTTCTGCTATGCGCCGCGCGCAGCGCTGATCGCTCGCGCCGCGATCCGGCTCGGTGTCAGCGAAACCGAAGCGGCGCGCGTCGTCGACGACACGAACCGGTCGCGCGACCAGTACGTCAAGCGCCACTGGAATCGCGTCTGGCAGTCGGTCGACAACTACCACCTCTGCGTCAACACGTCGTGGGTCGGCATCCCCAATGCCGCCGAGATGATCGTCGCCTCGGCGCACGAGCACTTCGGTTGATCGCGGGGTTCGTCAGAGTCGCAGCAGCTCGCGGTGCGAGTTGAACGCCCAGAACACCATCACGAGAATGATCGCCGCACCGCCGGCGATCGCGTACTGCGGTCCGGCAACGCGGGCGATCGCGCCGGCGACGAAGTTCCCCGCCACTTGCGACAACCCGACCACAGCGAGCGAATAGACCGCCATCAGCCGGCCGCGGAACTCATCGGGGACGATCGTCTGCAGCAGCGCATTCGACAGGGCGCCGTTGAGGATCATCGCGCACCCGGCGACGAGCAGGATCAGCCACGCGATGTGGAAGACACGCGTCAGCGCGAGTGCGACGAGTGCCGCGGCAAACACCGCGGTGGACCAGGCGAGCAACCGGCCGCGCTTGATTCGCGCACCGACCGCGGCGAGGAATAGTGCGCCACTGAGGCCGCCGATGCCGATCGCAGTGAGCAGCGAGCCATAACCGCCGGCGCCGGTGCCTAACCGGTCGCGCGCGATCACCGGCATCAGCGCGATGTACGGCGAGCCGAACACGCTCACCGCGGTGATGAGGATGACGAGGATCCGTACCTCGGGGGTGGAGAGCATGTAGCGGATCCCCTCACGCATCTCCGAGCCACCCGGGCGGCGCGTGCGCGCGACGTGAGGGGCGAGATGAATCATGTACAGCCCGATCACGACGCAGAGGTAGCTCACCGCGTTGAGCGCGAAGCACCAGGCGATTCCCGCGGTCGCGATGACGACAGCACCGATCGCCGGGCCGACGATGCGCGCGAGGTTGAACCCGCTCGAGTTGAGCGCGATCGCGCCGGCAAGATCCTCGCGCCCGACGAGCTCGATCATCAGTGCCTGACGCGCGGGGATCTCGAACGAGCTGAAGATCCCGCTCAACCCCGCGAGCCCGAGCAGCCAGTAAATCGTGACGTGCCCGGTGATGGTCACGATCCAGAGCGTGATCGCCTCGATCAGCATCAGCGCCTGCATCGTGCGGACGAGCTTGAGCTTGTCGACGCGATCGGCGACGACCCCCGCCTGCATCGATAGCGCAACGACCGGCAGCGCCCCGACCGCGCTCACGAGCGTGACGAGGAAGGCGTTGTTGGTGAGCTCGAGCGCGAGCCACCCCTCGCCCATCAACTGGATCCACGTCCCCATCAGCGACAGCGTCTGCCCGATCCAGAAGATCCGGAAGTTCCGGTGCTCCTGCAGCACGCGGAACGGGTTGTTCCGCCGGAGCGTTCGGATCGAGCGGACGTGGAGTGGAGTCTCGCGCACGCGGGGAATCTAAACGGCTGCGGCCGTCGCGCCGGGCCGCCGCTCGACCCCGATTGGCTGTAAGCGATAAGCTGCAAGCCGGCAGCGGATGGCGGCACACCCTGCGCAGCTGCAACGCCGTTCGCTTACTGCTTGCGGCTTACAGCTTATCGCCGATTGGCTGGCGATCTTTCCCCCGCGCGACCCCGCCAGTATCGTGAAAGGTATGAAGTCCCACACCTATACCAGGTTCAGTCCGGAGATGGCCGACGCGGTCGATCTCCAGGCGCTGCTGGACAAGCTCGCGGATTTCCTCCTGCAGTCCGGCTTCGCCGGGGGGCAGAACAGCAATCCGTACGGGTGGAACGACTTCAACGACGAAGGCGATCGCTCGCTCGATGCGCTCAAGAAGGCGATCCTCGATGCGCTGATCGAGAGCGGGCAGTTCACCCCCGAGATGCTCGAGGCGCTGCGCGGTGACGCCGACGGTGATCCCGACGGGCAGGCCAAGCTTGCCGAGCTGCTCGACTCGCTCGTCAAGCGGCTGATGGAAGAAGGGTTCCTCAACGTCGACCAGCAGCCGCAGATGCCGGCCGGTCACCAGTCGGTGATGGGCAAGGGCGGACTCGCCCAGGCCGCGGCGAAGGACGTCCAGTTCAACCTCACCGACAAGGCGATCGATTTCCTCGGCTACCGCACGCTCCGGTCGCTGCTCGGATCGTTAGGCAAGTCGAGCGCGGG
>JAICUE010000032.1 GCA_025936015.1 Gemmatimonadaceae bacterium | reverse complement strand
GAACCGCCGGCGTCAAGCTGGTCTTCGACGCCCCGACGATGGCCGAGCTGGTCGGCCTGGTCGAGGAGCGCATCATCGAATTGCGCCACATGCTCGAAACCGGCGAAGTCGCCGCCGTGGCGTGACGGCAGCCATTAGCTGTTAGCCATTAGCAGGAAGCGACTGCGTCAGTGCAGTGCCGCCGTCGCTGACAGCTAAAGGCTCATGGCTAATGGCCGGTGTTGGTCTCGAGTCTCGCCACGAACTCGACATGCGCGACATACCCATCCGTCGAGAACATCCCCTCGAGCAGCGTCTTCGCGCTCTGCTCAGCGTGGTCGAGGATCTTCATCTCGTAGGCCGACCTGCCTAACTGTGCGCGGGCGAGGCGGATGATCGCATCGCGGTCGGCCGGGGTGAACGGGTTCCAGAGGCCGCCGCGCTCGTCGTAGGTCCGCATGTCGGTGATCTCGACGCCGAGGATCTCCGCCTTCGGCAGCGCCAGCGTTATGACGTGCGCCTTGTCGTCCACCGTCACCGCGGTGCCGCGGTCGAGGTTGACGCCGGCGTTGATCTTTCCCGTCACCACCACCAGCGAGCGCTTCGTCGAGCCGTACCAGGTGTTCTCGTAGGTGATGACGTCGCGCACCATCGTCTCGCTCGTCACCAGCTTCGCCACCGCCTGCATCCGCTCGACGACCATCGCCTGCGTCACGCTCGTCCGCTCGTGCGGGCCGAGTACCCCGCCGAGCGCGGCAGCCTGGCGCTGCAACGCGACCCCGATCGCCGCGATCACGAGGAAGAGCGCGACCGCGAAGAGAACGAGGCGGCGAACCGGCATCACTTCGCGCGGCCGAACAATCCGCGGACCACGTCGCCGATCGATTCCGTCTTGAAGTCGCGGAACTCACCGGCATCGAAGAACACGCCACCGCAGATCGGGCACTGCTCGTAGTGAATGTGCGACTGCCCGAGCGCGGTCATGCGCGTCATGCGCTGCTTGTCCACCGGACAGAGCACCGGCTCGACCTTGTCGTACTTCCGCCCGACACCCGAGCTCCCGACGTCGAGCTCCTTCGCCGCCGGCGGCGCGACATCCTGGTGCTCGAGCATGTCGAACCACATCCCGCGGCAGTGCGTGCAGCGGTCCACCGTCGCTTCCGGCGTCCGCACTTTCTCCATGTTGGCCGAGCACTTCGGGCATTTCATCGCATCGCTCCGTGAGGCTGCGATCTCATTCTAACGAACCGCGCGCGCGACGGTCGAGTGACGAGCGACACGGCAGCGTACTGCCATGCACCAACCGCTGCTGCTAGCTTGCAGGTATCCGCGCGCGATCCGCGTGCGTCGATTTCCGCCCGCCATCATCCGGAGCACATCCGTGGCCTCATCCGCTCCCGCGCTTCCGCGTCCGATCCCGGCGACCTCGTCGATCGACAGGCTCTGCATCGACACCATCCGCACCCTCGCGATGGACGCGGTCCAGAAAGCCGACTCCGGACACCCGGGCACGCCGATGGCGCTCGCGCCGCTCGGCTACATGCTGTTCACCAAGCACATGCGGCACAATCCCGCCGATCCGCACTGGGCGAATCGCGATCGCTTCGTGCTCTCGTGCGGCCACGCGTCGATGCTGCTGTACAGCTGCCTCTATCTCACCGGCTACGGACTCACCCTCGACGACATCAAGAGCTTCCGCCAGTGGGAGAGCCACACGCCGGGGCACCCCGAGCTTGGCTACACCCGCGGCGTCGAGACGACCACCGGACCGTTAGGCCAGGGGATGGGCAACGCTGTCGGCATGGCCGTCGCCGAAGCACACCTCGCGGCGAAGTTCAACCGCGAGGGGCACTCGATCATCGATCACTACACGTACTTCATCTGCAGCGACGGCGACATGATGGAAGGGATCTCGCATGAGGTCTCGTCCTTCGCCGGTCACTTCGGGCTGGGCAAGCTGATCGGGTTCTACGACGACAACCACATCACCATCGACGGTTCGACCGAGCTCACCTTCACCGACGACACCGCCAAGCGCTTCGAGGCGTACGGCTGGCACGTCCTCCATCTCCCCGACATCAACGACCTCGGCGCGATCGACGACGTCATCGCCGCGGCGAAGAAGGTCACCGACCGGCCGACGCTGGTCGTGATGCGCACGCACATCGGCTATGGCAGCCCCAATCGCCATGACAGCTCGAAGGCCCACGGCGAACCGTTAGGCGTCGAGGAGATCAAGCTCACCAAGGAGAACCTCGGCTGGCCGTCGCAGGAGCCGTTCTTCGTTCCTCCCGAGGCGCTCGCCCACTGCCGCACCACCCGTGAGAAGGGCACCGCGCTCCAGGGAACCTGGCAGAACGCATTCGCCGAGTATCGCTCGGCGTTCCCCGCCGATGCCGCCGAGCTCGATCGCCGGCTCGCCGGCCGGCTGCCTGACGGTTGGGAGAAGGCGCTGCCCACCTTCAACGCGGAAACGGGCGCGGTGGCCAGTCGCGCCGCGTCGGGTGTCGTGATCAATGCGCTTGCCGCCGTGGTCCCCGAGCTGATGGGCGGCTCGGCCGATCTCGCGCCGTCGAACAACACGATGCTGAAGAACATCGACACCTTCACCCCGAGCACCCCCGAAGGGCGCAACATGCACTTCGGCATCCGCGAGCACGGGATGACGGCGATCATGAACGGAATGTCGCTGCACGGCGGCGTCATTCCCTACGGCGGGACATTCCTCGTCTTCTCGGATTACATGCGGCCGGCGATCCGGCTCGCTGCCTTCATGAAGCGCCGCGTCATCTACGTCTTCACCCACGACTCGATCGGGCTCGGGGAAGACGGACCGACCCACCAGCCGATCGAGCAGCTCACCGCCCTTCGCGTCATCCCGCAGATGACGACCATCCGTCCCGCCGACGCGGGCGAGACCGTCGAGGCGTGGCGCGCCGCCCTGCTTCACGACACCGGACCGACTGCGCTCGTTCTCACTCGGCAGAAGCTCGGCTTCATCGACCGGAAGAAGTACGCCCCGGCGAGTGGGGTCGCGAAGGGTGCCTACGTCCTCGGCGACGCGAAGAGCGGCAAGCCGGACGTCGTCATCATGTCGAGCGGGAGCGAAGTCGCGATCGCGATCGCCGCGTATGAGAAGCTCAGCGCGCAGGGCGTCGCCGCGCGCGTCGTCAGCATGCCGAGCCACGAGATCTTCGCCCGGCAGCCGATCAGCTACCGCGACAGCGTGCTCGTTCCCGGGGCGAAGAAAGTCGCGATCGAAGCGGCCCACCCGATGTCGTGGTACCGCTGGGTCGGTGGCGACGGCGAGATCATCGGCATCGACCACTACGGCGCGTCCGCCCCGTATCAGCGCATCTACGAAGAGCTCGGCCTGACCGTCGACAAGGTCGTCGCCGCCGCGAACCAGCTGCTCGGGAGATGACTGCAGCCGGCATAGGCCGGCGTCGGCAAATCGGCACGGAGTCTGCCCCTCACGGTTCTCCAACCAACGGGACCGGGGAACATGGCCGTCGACGATCTCACGAAGCTGTTCAAGCACGAGCTGCGCGATCTGCTCTACGCGGAGAAGACTTTCTTGAAGGGACTGAAGATGATGGCGAAGGAGACGAGCAATCCCGCCATCAAGCAGCGCATCGCGGATCACGCGAACGAGACCGAAGGGCACATCGATACCCTCGGCCGCGCCTTCGAGGCGGCGGGACTCAAGACGAAGGCGACCAAGTGCGACGCCGCCCTCGGCCTGAAGGAGGAACACGATTCCTTCAAGGAAGAGGAAGATCCGACGCCGGAGATGCTCGAGGCATTCAACCTCGGCTCAGGCCTTCGCGTCGAGCACTATGAGATCGCCGGCTATCGCAGCGCGATCGTCCTCGCGAAAGCGTTAGGCTTCGCCGAATCGGCCGCGCTGCTGCAGCAGAACCTCGCCCAGGAAGAGGCGATGGCGAAGTTCCTCGAGGCCCAGGCACCCGGCGCCCTCGATGCTCTCAGCGCCGCATCCGAGGAAGGCGCGCCGATCGAGTCCTCCGTCGAGCCCGAAGTCGCCTCCCGCTCGCGAGCGAAGTCGCCGGCGGGACGAGCCAGCACCCGGGCGTCAGCGCGCGCCTGACGCAGTAGCGTAAGGCGGCGATAAGCTGTAAGCGATAAGCAGGGAGCGAACGGCGTCGAGGTTGCGCACCTTCGACGCCGTTCGCTGCCTGCTTGCAGCTTATCGCTTACAGCCTCGCAACCTGGCTGCCCGCCCAATTAGTACCAAGTGCGAATAACCCGCGCGGCCGCCCCTGTGACCCGCGTCACGAAACGGTGAATCTACTGACATAATCCTGCCGTACTCGTCAGTATTAGATATGTCGTCCACCGTTTCGACTCTCCTCGTTCAGGCCGTCGGCGCCCTCTTTACCGGCGTCGTCTTCGCCCACTTCCAGCGCGTCTTCCAGCACGGATACCTCCGTCACTGGACACGCGCCTGGTTCGCCGCGGCTACCATGGTCATCGCGGTCGCCGCGAGCACGATGCTCCGCGACGCGGGACATACCAGCGGCGCGTTGTACGTCGCCATCAGCGTGGTCTCGATGACGGCCGCGCTCCTCCGCGTCGTCTGGCTGATGTTCGGCTCGTACGAGATCACCGCGCGCCAATCGGTCACCGCGGTGCGGCAGCGTTGGCACCTCATCGCGGCGGTCGCGATCGGTGTCGCGATGCCGCTCGTTGTCCTCGCGCTCGGCGCGAGCTTGCAGGCGCCGGTCCCCGCGCTGGTTCGCACCATCGTTCGCACCGCGATCAGCGCGACGGCATTCTTCGTCGCCGCACGCCTCATCCTCCGCGCGCGACCGTGGCATGCCGGCTTTGGACATCGCCTCGTCGGTGTTTCCTTCCTCCTGTACGGCGCCGAGCAGCTGCACTACCTCGGCCTTGCCGTCTTTGCCTACGTGGCTGGCCACACGGCGTCATACACGCCGGCGCTCAACATCATCGACTTCCTGCTCCAGTTCTCGATCGCCCTCGGCATGGTGATCTGGCTGCTCGAGGACGAACGTCGCAGCGCGATCGACGCCGCGACGCAGATCGAGCACCTCGCCTATCACGACACGCTCACCGGGCTGCCTAACCGTCAGCTCTTTCTCGACCGGCTCGACGTCGCGATCGCCAGCGCCCACCGCACCGGGACACAGCTCGGTGTCTTCTTCCTCGACCTCGACCGGTTCAAGCTGATCAACGATTCGCTCGGCCACTCGGTCGGCGACAAGCTGCTCCAGGTGGTCGCCCGCCGGATCCGCGCGCTCCTCCGCGACGACGACACCGTCACCCGGATCGGCGGCGACGAGTTCACCATTCTCGTGCCCTCGGTCCAGAAGGTCGAGGACGCCACCGTCGTCGCCCGGCGCGTGCGCGAGACGCTCAAGCACCCGATCGTCATCGACGGGCGCGAGCTGTTCGTCTCGGCCAGCGTCGGCGTCAGCCTCTATCCGAACGACGGCGACGACGGCGAGACACTGCTCAAGAACGCCGACACGGCGATGTACCGGGCCAAGACCCAGGGGCGCGACACCGTCCAGCTCTACGCCCCGGCGATGAACGCCCGCGCGCTCGAGCAGCTGACGCTGGAGAACCGCCTCCGCCGGGCACTGCCTAACGGCGAGCTCGAGCTGTTCTACCAGCCGATCGTCGCGATGAGCACGCGCCGCATCTGCGCGATGGAAACGGTGCTTCGCTGGCACCATCCCGAGCTCGGGCTCCTCGCGCCTGACGCATTCGTCGCGCTCGCCGAGACGACCGGGCTGATCGTCCCGATCGGCGAGTGGGTCCTGCGGACCGCCTGCCGGCAGCTGCGCGAGTGGCACGATGCCGGGCTTCCCGAGATCCGCGCGGCCGTCAACCTGTCGGTGCGGCAGCTCCAGCAAGCGGACTTCGCCTCGCTCGTCGCCGAGATCCTCGCCGAGACGCACATCCCGCCGGAGACGCTCGAGCTCGAGCTGACCGAGAGCATGGCGATGCAGAGCGACGGCGATGCGTTAGGCAAGCTCCGCGAGCTGAAGCGGCTCGGCGTCCGCATCTCGATCGACGACTTCGGGACGGGCTACTCCTCGCTCAGCGCCCTCCGGCTCTTTCCCGCCGACTCGCTCAAGATCGACCGCTCCTTCGTCGGACAGATCGCGACCGACCCGGACGATGCGGCGATCGCCGAAGCGGTCATCGCGCTCGCCCGGTCGCTCAAGCTCCACGTCATCGCCGAGGGTGTCGAGACGCGCGAGCAGCTCGAGTTCCTCCGGGACCATCACTGCGACTACTGGCAGGGCTTCCTGTTCTGTCAGCCCCGGCCGGCGGCCGCGTGCAGCGCGATGCTCGCGCGCGAAGTGATGGTCCGTCAGAGCCTCGGTATCATCCGCCCCTCGACGCGTCCCCTCCGCCGTTAGGCGCCGGGGACGGCGCCCTTGAAGATCTGGCCGAGCAGGCCGCCGAGATGCGGCGCCTGCGATTGCGCCTGCTGCTTCGCGCTCTGGCTCTCGCGCTTCAGCTCGTCCGTCACCTGCGCCGGGTTCGCCTGCGACGCGGCCTGCTTGTGCGCGAGCACTCCCATGACGATTGGCGCGAGCATCAGCAGCAGCTTGCCCGCCTTGTGCGGATCGAGCCCGCTCGCCTGCGCCACGCCCTGCTGCACCGGTGCCTGATGCTGGCCGAGCACCTTGCTCAGCAGCCCACCGCCGTCGGCGACGCCGCCGGCGCCGAGCAGCCCGCCGAGGCTGCCGAGCAGTCCCTGATGCGACGCGAGCGACTGATGGATCTGCTCGGCCCCGCCCGGCTGCGCAGCGTGACTCGCCATCCCGCCGACGATCATCGGCAGCGCAGCCGCGATCGCACTCTGTGCCTGTGACGGATCGACGCCGAGCTGCTGGCTGATCTGATTCACCTCGGTTGGACCGAGATGCTGCTGAACCATGTCGAGTAGTGACGCCACGTGTGCCTCCGGTTGAGTATCGCGCGCGATCGTTAGGGTGTGCTGTTGCTTACATGTCGTGCTCGACCGTCGCGATCGCTGCAGGGGAAAGAATCGGGCCAGAGTGCCCCAACAGACCGGTGGTTCGTCCAGTACAAGAATGGGCGAACGCCGCCTATTCTTGTTGGCGCCCGGCCGCACTCGACTTGTTGCGCGTCGGGCCATCACTTTTTTTCGAAGAGGTACGCATATGATGAAGCACCTCGTGTTGGGAGCGTCCGTCGTTGCGCTGTCGCTTGTCGCTGCGCCCGCGGCTCGCGCGCAGGCCAGCGTCGGCGTCTCGGCTGGCATCAGCATTCCGACCGGCGACTTCGGCAATGTCGCGAAGAGCGGCTATAGCGTGAACGGCCTCATTGGTTTCTCGATGCCGCTGTCGCCGATCGGGTTCCGCGGGGAAGTCGGCTACAACTCGTGGGACGGGAAGTCGGGAACTGATCTCGACGGAACGACCGCGTCGTCGCTGAGCGGCACCGCGAACGTCGTTCTGCAGGTCCCGATGATGGTTGTCGCCAAGCCATACGTGATCGGCGGTATCGGCTACCATCACATGAAGACGGAAGCAGGCGACGTCAGCGTGACGGATAACAAGATGGGTTGGAATGTCGGCGGCGGCCTGAAGTTCGGCCTCGGCACGCTGAACACGATGCTCGAGGCGCGGTATGTCACGATCAACACCGACAATGGCTCGACGCACTATGTGCCGGTCACTTTCGGCATCATGTTCTAACCTTGTTCTGAACGGGGTGCCGTCCGCCCCGGCCAGCAAGAACGCCGCGCGCCGCCATGGATCATGGCGGCGCGTGTCGTATGCCGGCATCATGAACACGCAACGCGGCGGACAGGCTGGAACCGATTGCAGCGTCAGGCAGTAGCATTCGGGCGTGACCGCACGCGCACCTACCAATCACGAGGATCGATCAATGAACACACGCATGTTCAAGCCAATCGTGCTCGCGGCATCGGCTGCACTGCTTTCACTGCCGTTCGCCTCGACCGCGCGGGCCCAGGCGCAGCTCATTCCGCACTTCGGCATCTCCGGCGGCGCGAGCATTCCCCAGTCGAGCTTCGGCGATGGCGTGAACACCGGCTACAACGTCAACGCGATGATGAACATCGGTGTCCCGCTGTCACCGCTCGCCTTCCGTGGTGAAATCGGCTGGAATCACTTTGATCTGAGCGACAACAATGCGAGCGGGAATGTCCGCATGGTGAATGGCTCGGTCGATGTTCTGCTCATCCCATCGAGCGTCATGACGGCGAAGCCGTACCTGATCGCCGGCATCGGCGGGTACAACGTCAAGACCAAGGTCGATGACACCGGTGTCCTCGTCCCCAGCACTGGTTTCTCGAGTGGGCTCGGTTCCGAGAACAGCAGCACGCGGCTCGGCTTCAATGGCGGCGTCGGGTTCGCGTTCGGGCTCGGCTCCGTAGGCACGTTCCTGGAAGCACGCTACGTCGTCGTCAACGGCGACAACGGCGGCAGCTCGCTCTCGTTCGTCCCGCTCACCTTCGGCATCACCTTCTGATGGCGTGCACGCGCAGTTCGGCGTTTCGGCCGATCAGCATCGGCTTCCTGTTCTGACGCCGAGTGCCTGACGTTCGACCGTGACGAGCGCGATGAAGGCATTGCGACTGCAGGCGATCGCAGTGATGCTGCCGATCCTCACCGGGACGGCGTGCGCGCAGCAGCCTTCGTCGCCGCTCGTCATCAGCGAAGTGATGGTCGATCCACGCGCGGCAAGCGATGCGAGCGGCGAGTGGTTCGAGGTCCACAATCGCGGTTCGGCCGCGATCTCGCTTCGCGGCTGGACGATACGTTCGGGGAACGACGGGCCGCAGCGCATCACCGCATCGCTCGTCGTTCCCGCCGGCGGCTACACGGTGCTCGGACGCGACGGGTCCCCCCGCACCAATGGTGGCGTGCGCGTCGGCTTTGCGTACGGCGGGACGGTCTCGCTCGCGAACGGATCCGACTGGCTCGCCTTGAGCGACGCGCGCGGTACGACTGTCGATTCGGTCGCCTGGGCCCGCACGACGGCTGGAGTGTCCTGGGAGCTCGGCGACGAAGCCGCACCGCACGCGGCGGTCGAGAGCCCGCGCTGGCACCCGGCGACGACGCGCTACGGGTCCGGCGACCTCGGCACCCCGGGACTGCCTAACGATGGGATCGTCGTCGCGGCGCGTGGCGAGTCGGTCCGGCGCGCGACTCCGGCTGTTGCGCCCGGAGCGACGGCGGTGCCGGCGCCCGCGCCCGGCTCCCCGTCCGAGCTGGTCGTCCGCGTGCTCGACGTCGGCCAGGGCGATGCGACGTACATCAGCAACGGCACGAGCAAGGTCATCATCGACGGAGGCCCGGACACGCTTCGCTTCGGGCGCCTGCTCGACTCGCTCGGCCTGAACGGCGCGACGATCGACGTCGTCATCCTCACGCACCAGCACTACGATCACCACGCCGGGCTGCGCGAGCTGTTTCGTTCTTCGCGACGGATCACCGTTCGCTACTTCTTCGAGAACGAGGATCCGTACAGCAACGGCGCGCTCGAGCGGCTGCGCGATTCGGTGAATGCGCGCGTCGCCCGCGGGCAGATGGTGTCCCGCGACACCGATGATCCCTGCGCGAACGGCCAGCCGATCTGCACGATCACGATGAACGGCGGCGCGAAGCTCCATATCATGCGCCCCAATCCCCGTGGTACGTCGCCTAACGATCGGTCGACGCCCGTCAAGCTCATCGGACCCGATTCCGCGTCCTTCACGATGTGGCTCGCCGGCGACGCCGAGCACGAGGAAATCGGCTGGTTCAGGCAGGCGGGTTACGACGTGATGCCGGGTATGAAGGTGCGCGTGCTGAAGGGCGACCATCACGGAAGCTGCAACGGCGTCAGCAGCTGGTACCTGCGCGCGACGAACCCGGAATGGGTGACGTTCTCCGTCGGCCGCGACAACGGCTACGGGCACGTACACACGCAGGCGAAGGCGCTATACCGCCAATTCGGCGTCCCCTGGTACCGCACCGACGAGAACGGGACGATCGTCTTCCGCTCGCCCGGGACGCCGAGCGGCGGCTACACCGTCAGCGTGCTGCGCGGCGGCCGGTCGCTGAACGGGAGCGGCGACCGCACTTCGAGTCAGGCGGACTGCAACCCGATGCCCTGAACGGTCGCCGTTAGGCAGCCGGCTCAGAGCACGATGTCGCCGCCCGGATCGCCGCCGGCGCGGCGCTTCCGGGCCGGCGATTTCCCGCCGGGGGGCGGAGCGCTGGCCGCACGGTCGGTCCGGACGGTGATCGTGACCACGCCGGGCGCGGTCGTCGTCACCTGCACGGCGAGGACATCGCCGTCGCGGGCATCGGGGGGAATGAGAAAGCGCGGGACTTCGTAGACGTGATCGCCGTCCTGCTCGACCGCCGCGGTTCCTTCCTCGACGCGATCGATCGCCCATCGATGTGCCGGCGTGCTGCCGTCGCGATCATTCGCAATTGCACCAGCGCCTGCGTCAGCCCTTGCATCCGGCTTCGCTCGCCCGCTCCGACGCTCCTCCGCCATGCGATCTCCTCGCCACGCGGTGCGCGGCGTGCTGCCGTTAGGCAGGCGGGGCGCGGTTCGCGCGGCGCGAGGGACGCTCGCTCAGCGCGCTTCCGCGGGAATCCGGTCCTCGACCAGCGCGATCAGTGCATCCACGACCGGATGGTGCACGAGCCGCCGCGCCTGGCTGAGGTGTCCCCACGCCTGCGCCGGCTCCCCGCATTGGATCGCCATGTCGGCGAGCTGGCACTCCATGATGCTGCGATCGTTCTCCGTGCGGAAGCGCCAGCGCCGCGCCTGGAGCAGATGGTCACGGGCGGGGGCGACGCGTCCCTCGACGGCGAGCGTCACGCCTTGCAGCCAGTGATAGTACGCCCGCCATCGCGGGCTGAGGAGCCGCGGCCAGCGGACCCGGCGCACATGATCGCGCATCCGCTCGACGTTCCCGGTGCGATACGCCGCCAGTGCGAGCCAGAGGCTTCCGCTGCGAAAATATCCCCACACCAGCAGCCCCCCGGCGGCGAGCACGATCGCGCCGTCGATGCGATCACCCTCCCCGACCCAGGCCGCTCCGATAAAGAGCGCGGTCATGATGAACAGGAGTCGCAGCCTCGGTGTGAGCATCGCGTCGGGAAGAAAGTTCTGGCGGCAAGTTGCCGCCGAGTCCGCTCGTTTCGTGTGTGAGACGGCGGACCATCTGCCCGCGTCACCTGTGAAATTTCTGCCGCCCGAACGCGGTCCGAATTGCGCGCGTGAATCGTTGCGACGGTCGAGAAAGGGCGTCAGCGGTCGCTCTGTGCGCGGTCTCACATGCGGTGCTCCGTTGCGTGAAAACACAGAGAAGGGCGCGTGCTGAAAATCGACGACACCAGATGATCGGGCTCGCACCGCTGGCTCTTCTCTGTGGTTGAAAACTGCTGTTAACCACAGGGGGCACAGGGGACACAGAGGACTGCGCTGGGCGGGAAGTTCGATGCGCCGGAGTCGAACGGCTTGGGGCAAGCGGGGCGGGGCCTTCTCGCCTTACTTGCACCCCTCCTTTCTCGCTCCCCGTTCAGCAGCGCTCTCGCGGTCCCGCGCGTGGCGGCACGTGCTCTGCTTCGGTGCTGGAGCGGCAGTGGGCAGCTTCACATCTACCGGTGGCGGCCAATGCGGAGCGATAGCGGGCGAACACAGTCGGTATGGATGGACACGGCCGAGGTGCCGCAGTTTCCGGCGCTGATGGAGGACACGAGCGCCGATGTCTGCGTCATCGGCGCCGGGATCGCGGGGTTGATGACCGCGTATCACCTCGTGCGCGAGGGACGCCGCGTCGTCGTGATCGACGACGGACCGATCGCTGGAGGTGAGACCTCGCGCACGACCGCGCATCTCTCCAATGCATTCGATGACCGCTACACCGCGATCGAGAAGATGCATGGCGCGGCGGCGGCGCGGCTCACCGCCGAGAGCCACACTGCGGCGATCGATGCGCTCGAAGAGGTGGCCAACACCGAAGAGATCGACTGCGATTTCCGTCGCCTCGACGGCTGGCTCTTTCTCAGTGAGGGCGACAAGAAGGATCGGCCACACCTGCTCGACGACGAGCTCGAGGCGGCGAAGCGCGCTGGGGTTTCCGTCACGCTCGAGAAATCGGCGCCGATTCCCGGCAAGGACGTGGGCTGGTCGCTGCGCTTCGCGCGACAGGCCCAGTTTCACCCGGTGAAGTTCATGGCCGGTCTCGCGCGCGCGATCACCGGGCGCGGTGGACGGATCTACACGCAGACGCACGCCGAGTCGGTCAGGGGTGGCGAGCGGCCGACCGTAAAAACCGCCGACGGACACACGATTCGCTGCGATTCCATCTGTGTCTGCACCAACTCGCCGATCAGCGACTACGTCGTCACGCACCTGAAGCAGGCGCCGTATCGCACCTTTGTGATCGGCGCGGCGATTCCCG
>JAICUE010000204.1 GCA_025936015.1 Gemmatimonadaceae bacterium | reverse complement strand
TCGCGCGCTGATGCTGCAGCACCTCGTCGCGGAATGCGCGAACCTCACGGTCGTTGCGCTCCGGCGCCCGGTACTGTGTCGCCGGAAAGTGCGGCACTTCCTCCACCATCGGCCGGCCCTCCGCCTCCCATTTGACGCGGCCACCATCGAGCAGCTTCGCGTTGGTGAAGCCGTAGAGCTGGAACACCCAGTACGCATAGGTGGCCCACCAGTTGTTCTTGTCACCGTAGAACACGACCGTCGTCGATGCGTCGATCCCCTTCGCACGCAGCAGCGCCTGGAAGCGCTCGCGGTCCACATAGTCGCGGACGACCGGATCGTTGAGGTCCGTGTGCCAATCGACCTTCTGCGCACCCGGGATGTGGCCCATGTCGTAGAGGAGCACGTCCTCGTCCGATTCGATGATCCGGATGGACGGATCGTTCAGGTGCGCGGCGAGCCACTCGGTGCTGACGACGGTTTCGGGGTGCGCGTAGCCCTTTGCGGCGATGGCGCGGTCGGCGGCGTTCGCGGAGGTACTGGGTGCTGGTGCTGGTGTGGCGGTCGGCATGGTCGATCCAGGTTGGAGCGAAAGAGTCTCTCGTGAATATACGCGGATCGTCAGGCGACTCGCGTGCCGTTCGGCACCGGCGCGTCGAGCGCCAGGAGCACGACGTCGCCCTTCTCGGGGACGCCGCCGAGCACCAGCACTTCGCTCGCGAAACCAGCGATCCGGCGCACGCCGAGATTCACCGCCGCGACGACCTGGCGCCCGACGAGCGCCGCCGGTTCATAACGCTTCGTGAGCTGCGCGCTCGATCGCTTGATCCCGAGCTCGGGGCCGAAATCGATCTCGAGCTTGATCGCTGGTACCCGTGCTTCGACAAACGGTGCAGCGCTGAGAACGGTTCCGATTCGGAGATCGAGAATTCCGAGCGCTTCGAGTGGTGTCGTCATCCTGTAGCGGTAGTGGTTCGTTGGGTCCGCGTGTTCGTCCGCGTTGGTGACCGATGGCCCTGACGGGATGCGGTTCCAGTGGTAGAGTGCTGCACGTCCACTCGTCACGCCAGCCAGCCATGCCGCAGAGCAGCGCGTTCGGTTCATTGTCCCATCCCTCGGCTGCGACCGCCGCGCTTCACGTCCGCGGTGGAGCGACGCTCTATCGCATCTACGACGTGGGCTACTCGATCGACCTCGACGCCGCGGCGCGCATTCTCGCCGCGCGAACGCCAGCCCGTGTTCGCCCCGAACGCCGGGAGGCCGAGGCGATCCGGATCGCCAACCTGCCGATCACCCTGCCGCTTGGCGCCGCCCGCCTCACGGCGCACGGCCGCTTGCACGACGTCGAGCTCTCGGCGCGGATCTTCGACTTCGGCGTCGTGTCACTGAGGATGCGCGTCGCGGTGCCGCACGAGATGCAGTGGAGCGAGTTCGTCGCCTTCGGCAACAGCATCGGAAGCGGCGTCGATGCGCAGCCGATCTTCGACCGCGAGCTCGACCGGCTGCTCGAGGAGCTCGCGCCAGCGGTCGAGCGAATGGGTGTGGCCGCGGTGACTGAGGACTACACCGTCTTTCGCGTCGCGACGCTGCACGATG
This sequence comes from Gemmatimonadaceae bacterium, assembly GCA_025936015.1. Lineage (GTDB taxonomy): Bacteria > Gemmatimonadota > Gemmatimonadetes > Gemmatimonadales > Gemmatimonadaceae > JABFXC01. The sequence continues at coordinate 3,964 of JAICUE010000204.1, read as the reverse complement.
CGGGCGGCGCCGCGCTCGCGACCGGCTCGCTCACCGATGCCGACGTCGTCCCGCTCCTCCTCGGCGAGGAGCGTCCGCTCTCCGAGGCCGCGCGACGCGAGCTGCTCCCGCATCGCTTCTCGTATTACGCCGACGATCTCGCGATCCTCACCTGGGACAACGCGCTGGTCATAGACCCGGCGCCGGACGAGGAGACCGACGTGCAGTACGTGCTCGAGTTCGCGAACGCGCAGCTTCTCGAGTTGCGCTTCTACGATGCGATGCTCGACGCCGAGCTGCCGCGGATGTACGATCGCGTGGCCGACGCGCGCGGCGGGGTGCGCGGCTTCCGCAACCGCCGCTTCCGCGGGCTGCTGGGCAAGATGCAGCAGACCGTCGCTGATTCGACCGAGATCGTCGAGCGGGTCGAGAACTCGCTCAAGGTGACCGACGACGTCTACCTGGCGCGCATCTACGCCGCCGCCCTCGAGATCTTCCGCGGCCGCGTCTGGCGCGCCGGCATCGACCGCAAGCTCTCGATCATTCGCGAGACGTACGCGATGCTGAACGACGAAGCCCAGGCCGCGCGCTCGGAAGCACTCGAGATCGCGATCGTGCTGCTGATCGTCGGCGAGATCGCGATTGCGCTGTTCCAGCGCTGAAGGAGCGCTGTAAGCGATAAGCCGTAAGCAGGCAGCGAACCACGGAACTGCAGCGCAGTCAAAAGCGCCGTCCGTTCCTGCTTATCGCTTACTGCTTATCGCCGGCCGATCGGGAAGTCAGTGTCGCGTGCGGCAACCGCTTCCGCATCACATCGACCGCGTCGCCGCTGTCATCGACGAGCACCGCATTCCGTCCGAGCTTCGCGGCGGCCGCGCCCAACGTGCCGCTCCCGGCGAAGAAATCGAGCAGCTGGTCACCGGCGTTCGAGTGGACGGCGACGAGGCGCTCGATGACGCCTAACGGCTTCTGGGTGGGGTAGCCCGTCTTTTCCTTTCCGTTCGGGCTGACGATGGTGTGCCACCATGTGTCGGTCGGCGTCTTTCCGCGGGCGACCTTCTCGGCTCCGACGAGACGCGGCGCCATGTACGGGATCCGGTCGGCGGCGTCGAGGTTGAAGGTGTAGTGCGCCGGGTCCTTCGCGTACCAGAGGATGTTGTCGTGTTTCGGCGACCACCGGGTGCGCGAGCGTGCGCCGTAATCGTACGCCCAGATGATCTCGTTCATGAACGAGGCGCGGCCGAAGATTCCGTCGAGGACGACCTTCGCGTAGTGCACCTCGCGATAGTCGAGGTGGAGGAAAAAGCTGCCGTCAGGTGCGAGCAGGCGGTGCGCTTCCTCGAGGCGCGGCTCGAGGAAGGCGATGTAGTCGTCGCCGAACGCATCGGCGAACCAGCGCGACGCGAGCCGCGTCGTCCGGTATCGCTTCTCCGACCAGCCGACCCGATCGCCGTCGTCAGCGAGCTCGGTGCGCAGCTGCGTCCGACGCTGACGCCGTCCGGTATTGAACGGCGGATCGATGTAGATGAGATCGAATCGCCCATCCGCGAATCCGCGGATCACCTCGAGGTTGTCGCCGAGGTGGATCTCGATGCTGCTCCTCGTCGTCCTGCTCGTCGTCCGATCGGTGTTGCGGCCGGTCTTGCTGTCGGTCACGCGTCGTCCCGTTAGCTTGTCCACGAATGCCGAGCACTCCAGCCGCCGCCGCGCTCCGCGGGTTGATGGAGCCGTACAGTCGTCACGTCATCGTCTGCACTGGAGGATACTGCGCTCCGGGACATGGCGGGCGCGAGCTGTACGCACTGCTTGCCCGGCTGCTCCAGCGTGAACAGCTCCTCTTCGGCCCGGCGCGGGTGAAGCGCGGCGAGACGCCGTGCCTCGGCGTCTGCACCGGTGGGCCGATCGTCGTGGTGTACCCGGAGGGAGTGTGGTACGCGGGGGTGACGCCAGAGCTGCTCGAGCGCATCGTCGTCGAGCATCTCCGCGATGGCAAGGTCGTCACCGAAGCGGTGTTCCACCGCCTCGGCGAAGCCTGACGTTAGGCGCGGGGCCGGGCGCGCCCGATCAGGCGCGCGTCCCGCTCGCGGCGGCGAGCGCCTGGAGCGCGGCGACCCGCTTCTCCGTCGGCGGGTGCGTCGAGAAGAGATTCATCAGCGAGCGGCCGCGCATCGCGGCGAGCGGATTCACCAGCGCGATCGACGCCGCGGCCGGCGCGACGTTCATCGGGATCCGATGCGCGGCCGCATCGAGCTTGGTCAGCGCGCTCGCCAGCGCGAGCGGGCGTCCCGAGATCTCGGAGCCGACCGCGTCGGCCTTGAACTCGCGTTGGCGGCTGATCGCGAACTGGATGAGCATCGCGCCGATCGGCGCGACGATGATCGCGACGAGCTCGGCGAGCGGATTGCGGTTGCGGCGATCGCCCATTCCGCCGAAGAACATCGCGGCCTGTGCCATGTAGCTGATCGCGCCGGCCATCGTCGCGGCGAGGGTGCTGAGCAGCATGTCGTGGTTCTTCACGTGCGCGAGCTCGTGCGCGAGCACTCCTTCCAATTCTTCCTTCGAGACGACCTTGAGGATCCCCTCCGTGACGCAGACGACCGCGTTCTCGGGATTCCGTCCCGTCGCGAACGCGTTAGGCTGCGCGTGCGGCGCGATCGCGACCACCGGCATCGGCAGTCCGGCCCGCTGGCGCAGCCGGTCGATGATGGCGTAGAGCTCAGGCGCCTGCTCGGCGGTGACGACGCGCGCGCCGTACATGCGCAGCACCATCGACCCCGAGTTGAAGTACATGAAGAAGTTCATCGCTCCGGCGACGAGCAGCATCATCGTCATCCCGGTCTGGCCGGCGAACGTTCCACCGAGGGCGACGAGCAGGGCGGTGAGCCCGGCCATCAGCATGAAGACTTTCGCGTTGTTCATCGAGCCAGTTCTCCGGTCGTCAGGTTCGCCCTGCTTGTACCCCACCGCCGCGCAGGAGAGCCATGCGCGCCGCCGTCGCTGGCGCGAGTCGGCGCACTTTCTGCCGTCGCGGAATATATGCCCGCAACTGCTCGTTCACGCGCCGGGAAAAAGCCCTTCGACGCAGCCGTCGCGGTCCGGTTGCTTCGGCGAGCGGTCGGAGAGTTTGCAGACGCGGCGATGTTCGCCCTTCGCGACGAGCATGGCCATCGTACCCTGTTCGAGCAGCTCGTCGCCTGTATCCTGTCCATCCGAACGCGCGACGAGACCAGCCTTCCCGCCGCCCTCCGCCTCTTCGCCCGGGCAAGGACACCGCGCGCGGTCGCGCGACTGAGCGTTGCACAGATCGACACGATCATTCACGACGTCAGCTTTCACGAGGGCAAGGCGCGCCAGATCCGCGAGATCGCCGCGCGCACCGAGCGCGAATTCGGCGGTACGCTCCCCTGCGACTACGAGACCCTCGTCGGCTTCCGCGGCGTCGGCCCGAAGTGCGCCAACCTCGCACTCGGCGTCGCCTGCGGCACCGCTCGCATCGCCGTCGACATCCACGTCCACCGCGTGACGAACCGGTGGGGAATCGTCCGCGAGCGCACGCCGGAGCGGACGGGTGCCGCACTCGAATCGGTGCTCCCCAAGCGCTACTGGGTCGAGATCAACCGCCTCCTCGTCCCGTTTGGCAAGCACGTCTGCACGGGACGACTGCCAAAATGCTCGAGCTGCGTGCTGGTCAGCATGTGCAAACAAATCGGCGTCACGGAACATCGATGAGTCGCTGTTCATTGCTGTGTTATTGGCTGTCCGGCTAAGTTTGTCGTTGAATGTCCAAGCCTCGTCGCGATCTCTTCAACCTGGCCAAGCGGTTTGTCGTCGAGAACATCGACATCGACCCGCTCGGCCTGAATGCTGATGATTCGCCGCCACGCCTGACGCTTCAGGCACTCACGAAGATCATGCCTCTCATGTCCCGCACCCGCGAGAAGATTCTCAACAACCTCGACGAGATGTACCGCGAGGCGTTCGAGCG
>JAICUE010000409.1 GCA_025936015.1 Gemmatimonadaceae bacterium | reverse complement strand
TAGACTTTGGCCGAGCAGGGAGGGTGGCCGCCCACGCTTCACAGAAACTATGCTTGTCGACTAATTCGCCTGCCGTTCCCTTCACTGTCTCAGCATCCGGGAGTGGACCCGACGGCGCTCTCGAGCTCTCTAGCGCCCACGAATCCATTCCGTACACCATCGACTTGTTGGCACACAAAAAGCTCTCGCCTCAGGGAGATGATCGAACGAGCACGAGGCTGAGCGAATTAGGCTCAAGGAGCGACTGTAAGGACGGGCGAGGCGCGGCTTTATTGGTGGTCTACTTAGATCCGGCTCACCTTGATGACGTAGGTTCAGGACCACCCTACGTCGGAACGCTCACACTGATCGTTGCACCTGATTAGTGCGCGGCATTGAAGTTGCGCGCCATGACTTACGCCCCGATTGGTGCACAACACAAGTTCGTCTGACGCATATGGCGAAGACCCTAGGCGAAGCCGAAGGTAATCGTTCAAGAACTCGCCCCCTCGCGCGCTGGCGCGAGCTTTACTTTGTAACGAGGAGAAGATGGGTATCCGAAAAACGACCTGCCATTCCGCTCTCTTCGCGAGAGCTGCTTGGTTAAACCGGAGTTGATGGTATAATCATCTCCGTCTGGTCCGTGCTCGAGCGGCGGTCTCGCCACGATAGGAAAGAATGCCACCATCTTCGTTGCGCGATGGGAGTGTCTTCGTAAGCGTGTTCTGCAGGCCGCCTTGTTGCTGATGGCATTGCTGCGATGCTTGTCGCTGGCAGCGGAGCGGCGCGTTGGATCAGGAAGTCATAGCGGATGAGAGTGGTCATACGAGCAGTCGTATGACCGGTCGCATCGAGGTGATTGCCCGGGTCTCGGGGCGACGGTTTTGGACCGTCGAGCAGAAGCTGGCGATGCTGCGCGACGCATTTGGCCCGGGTGGATCGGTGCGCTCGGCGATGGAGCGCCACGAGGTGACGAGCGGGCTGCTCTATACCTGGCGCCGCAACGCGATGGCGGGTTTGCTGCTTGATCGGCCGGTGAAGACGCTGCCGCGTCCGGCGGACGAGACGGGAGCTTCGTTCGCCGAGGTGCGCATCGCCGATCCGGTTGCGGCACCGCCGCCGGCGTCATTGCGACCGCCGGTCCCGGAGACGTCGGGCAGGATCGCGATTGAGCTGCCGAGCGGGGTCAGGCTGAGCGTCGATGCGTCGGTCGATGCCGAAGCGCTCGGGCGCGTGCTGTCAGTGCTCGATCGGTGATCGCGCTGCCGCCGGCGACGCGGGTGTGGCTCGCCTGCGGGGCGACCGACATGCGTAAAGGGATGTGCGGGCTCGCGGTGATGGCGCAGGAGGTCATGAAGCAGAACCCGCATTCCGGCGCTGTGTTCGCGTTTCGGGGGCGGCGCGGCGATCTCGTCAAGCTGCTCTGGTATGACGGCCAGGGGCTATGCCTGTTTTCCAAGCGGATCGATCGCGGCAAGTTCGTGTGGCCAATGACGCAGGTGGGTGTCGCGCATCTTTCCGCGTCGCAGCTTTCGATGCTCCTCGAAGGCGTCGACTGGCGGCGTCCCGAACGCGCCTGGCGGCCTGCGCTCGCAGGCTGATAATTGGCAGGATTGAGCCGTTTTCGCTCGCATTTTCGACGCCGATCCGGTAAAAATACAGCGTGTCGGATGAGGCCGTTTCCACTCCCGATCGGGATGCGCAGATCGCCAGCCTCAAGGCTCAGATCGATGCCCGTGACCGCGTCATCACGATGCTCCGCGCCCAACTCGCGCGGCTGCGCCGGATGACCTTCGGCACCTCGTCGGAGAAGCTGGCGCGCGCGATCGAGCAGCTCGAGCTGGCGCTCGAAGAGTATGAGGCGGAAGCCGCCAGCGCCGACGCCCGCGCGCCCGATATCGTCGCCAAGCCAGAACGCCCAGCGCCGGTTCGCTCGCTGCCGCCGCATCTCCCACGCGACGAGGTCATCTACGAACCCGCCACCGGCACCTGCGCATGCCCATCATGCGGCGGTGCGCTGCGCCGGCTCGGCGCCGATGCCGACGAGATGCTCGATGTCGTGCCGGTCAGGTGGCGCGTCGTGCGTAATATCCGCCCCAAGTATAGCTGCCGCGTCTGCGAGGCGATCGTTCAGGCACCCGCGCCGCCCAAGCCGATCGCGCGGGGTAAGGCGACGTTCGGCACGCTCGCGCACGTCGTCGTCGCCAAGTTCGACCACCACCTGCCGCTCTACCGCCAAGCCGAGATGATGGCCGCACAAGGTGTCGATATCGATCGCTCGACGCTTGCCGGTTGGGCAGGTCAGGCCGCGCATCTGCTCGATCCGATCGTCCGCCGTATCCGCGAAGAGGGCCTCAAGGCCGCCAAGATCCACGCCGACGACACGCCGGTGAAGGTGCTCGCGCCTGGCAACGGCAAGACCGCGACGGGCCGGCTATGGGCCTATGTCGTCGATGACCGCGCATCGGGCGCCGCTACCCCGGCGCTCGTCTGGTATCGCTTCACCGCCAACCGCGCTGGCGTGCATCCCAAGCGCGAGCTCGCCGGGTTCAACGGCTTCCTCCAGGCCGACGCCTATTCCGGGTTCAACGGCCTCTATGCTGGTAATCGCGTGTCCGAGGTCGCCTGCTGGGCGCATTTCCGGCGCGAGCTGTTCGAGCGCCACAAGCAGCAGCCGACCGCGCTGACCACCGATCTGCTCGATCGTATCGGCCAGCTCTACGCAATCGAAGCCGAGATCCGCGGTCAGCCCGCCGACGTCCGACGAAGTAACCGCCAGGCGCGGTCGCGACCGCTGATTACGGCGCTTGGCGTCGCGCTCGATGACGCGCTCAGGAAGCTGACGCCCAAGTCGCCGACGACCAAGGCCATCCGCTACGGCACCAAGCGGTGGGGTGCGTTCACCCGCTTCCTCGAAGATGGCCGTCTCGAGATCGACAACAACATCGCCGAGCGCGCGATCCGCCCCATTGCGATCGGCCGGAAGAACTGGCTGTTCGCCGGCTCCGAGGCAGGCGGCGAACGCGCTGCCGCGATCTACTCGGTAATCGAGACCGCGAAGATGAACGGCCTCGAACCACAGGCCTATATCGCTGACGTCATCGCCAGGATCGCCGCCGAGTGGCCCG
>JAICUE010000467.1 GCA_025936015.1 Gemmatimonadaceae bacterium | reverse complement strand
TCATCGCTCGCTTCGGTCATCGTCGTGCGTGTGCGCTGCGGGAGCGAGGAGTTGCCGCCGAACTGCAGCGTCGACACTGCGTTCGTGCTGTCCGCGAGCGTCGACGCGACGACGACGCGGCCGGCGGGGAGCTCCTCGTACGGATCGCTGACGCGATTGTCGACCGAGGTGTACAGCTGCGCTTCGTTGATGAACTGGTCGAAGCGCGAGGTCCCGGTGAACATCACCCCGCCGCCGGAGCTGTTCGCGTCGCCGCCGCTCTGGGGAACCGAGAGCGTCGAGAGCCGCGTGTTGTCCTGCTTCGAGCCGCGCCAGTCGAGACGCACGGTCACCGAGTGCATCTCGTTGATCGTGAGATCGCCGCGAACGAGCGCGCTCGCGTTGTCAGTGACGCGATCGCTGGCGAGGCCCATCGGCAGCCCCTTGCTCTCGAGCAGGGCGAGGAAGCGCGCGACGGAGTCGCTGTTCGCCCCGAGCTGGGTGAGCGACGTCCGATCGGCGGTGACGAGCGAGGGTAATCCGCTCGAGCGACGCGCGACCTGTCCGCTGGCGAACAGGAACGCGCGGTCCTTCACGAGCGGACCGCCGAGCCCGAAGCTGAGCTGGTTCTGCGCGACCTCGTTGCTGAACGTTCCCTTCACGTTGGAGAACTGCAGCGAGGGATCGCGGTTCACGTAGGTGACGGTGCCGGCGAGGTTATTGGTGCCGCCGCGCGTCGTCGAGGATACTTGCCCGCCGGTGAACTGCCCGCGCGCCACGTCGTAGGTATTGGTGATGACCCGCGTGCTGCGCACGGCATCGGAGGGAATCGCGCCGGCGCCGAAGGTGAGGCCGTCGAGCGTGATGGAGTTCTGATCGGGCGGCTGGCCGGCGATGACGAAGGACGAGGCGGTCGAATCGGTGCCGGGGACTGGAATGACCCCCGGGACGAGGGCGGCGAGTGCCGCGAGGTCGCCCGGATCGACGGGCAAGCGATTCGTGATTGCCGGTGGGAGTCCGCGTTCGGTGCCTCCGGCTTCGGCGCGCTGACCGTTAGGCTGGCGGCGGCCGCGGACGGTGACCTCGGAGAGCTGCGTCGGATTCACGGAAAGCTGCGCGTCGGCGAAGAGCCGGTCCTCGTCGGCGTTGCGCTGGACGATCTGGCGCGATGGTGCGAAGCCGACATAGGTGATGGTCACGCCGTACTGGCCACCGCCGTCGGGGAAGACAACGGTGTAGCGGCCCTTGTCGTTGGTGCGCGTGCTGCGCGTGACCTGCGTCTCGGCCGAAGTGACGTCGACTTTTGCGCCGACGAGCGGGACGGAGTCCGGGCCAATGACGCGGCCGGTGATGATGTCGGTGGTGGAACCGACTTGCGCTGTTGCAAAACGGGGAACGGCGGCGAGGACCGCGCCGATGAAGAGCAGACTGGTGAGGCGCATGCGGTGAGGGTGAGGATGACGATAGTACGGATTGCTGCTTGGGGCTGTTGGGGACCGGGGCCGACGGGTGGCCATCCCCAGCGGGACCGCAGTCGCGATGGCAACTGCGGGGAAAAACGAAAAAGCCCCGCGCGAGTGATCGCGCGGGGCTCTCCGAATACTCGGCTACGTCAGCGGCGCATCACTTCACTAGAACGATCTCGATTGGCGGGCCGACGGGGGCGCTCTTGAGGATGCGGTACGGTTGGGCGGTGCTGACGTAAATCATCACCGGGAGTTGGCCGCCCGACATCTCGACGACGTAGGAATCGAAAGTTCCGGCGGGGACGGTGACGCTCTGGGTGCCGGTGACCTTCAGGGTGAACGTCTTCGCGACGCCTTCTCCCGGCGAGAAGACGGGGATCGTGAAGCTCGCGGTCTTCGACCAGGGAAGCGCGGGGATCAGTGCACTGATCGCGTTCTCGTCGATGGTGCCGGGGGCGACGGTCGTGTCGAAGGTGACGCTCTTCGGTCCTGTCTGGCTGACCGTCGTCGCGCTGCCTTTGACGCGGCCGTTGCTGTAGGTCGCGTCGATCTTCGTCGGGGTGCCCTGGACGCTGCCCGTCTGGACGACCGAGCGGACCTGGCCTGACGGGGTGAGGGAGATCGTCGTGGCCTGCGACATCATCGGTCCGATTACCGCGCGCTCGGTCACCGTGATCGCGTCGGCGGTGCGCTCGACCTGCTTCACCGAGCTGCCGAATGGATTGCCCTGCACGAGAATGGACGAGCTGTCGCTCCCGGCGACGAGCTTGGACGCGTCGATCGCCGGCGCTGCACTGGACGTGGCAGCCGACGCAGCCGTTGCAGTGACGGGCTTGCCCTCCGGATCGACGACGGTCACGGGGGCGATCTTCCCCAGGCGGTCGCGAAGGACGCCCGCGTCGCCGACGACGACCACCAGTGCAGCGTTAGGCCTGACGACCTGCTTGACCACCGACTGGACCGCCGCCGGGGTCACCGCCGCGATCCGGTTGCGGTACGTGGCGACGTAATCGGCCGGGAGGCCGAGCAGCCGGGCGTTGGCGATCGCCAGCGCCAGCTGGCTCGCGGTCTCCAGCTGGAGGGGATAGCTGCCGGTGATCG
>JAICUE010000135.1 GCA_025936015.1 Gemmatimonadaceae bacterium | reverse complement strand
TGGAAGTCCTCGGCGAGCATCGAGCTCGAGATGTCGAAGGCGATCATGATGTCGATCCCCTGCGACGTCACCTCATGCGAGGTGGCCCCGCTCCGCGGCTGCGCGAGCGCGATGATGCTTGCCGCAAGCACGACATTCCGGATCACGAAGAGGGCACGGGCGATCCCGCGGCCCGCGTGCGGACCACGCGCGAGCGTCGGCACGCGGGAATACACGATTGCCGCTGGGCGGCGGCGACGGCGCCAGAGCCACCAGACGGGCAGTAGCAGCAACAGCACCAGCACCCAGGGCGCGCCGAAGCGGAACGCGGACAGCGTGCTCACGCGGCCGCCTTCGTCTCGCCGGCGGCCGCGGCCGGCGCGGGGGTGAGCGCGGTCTCGACATCGCGGACGATTCCCCGCGCCTCCCTGCCTAACGCACGGGCGTGGTCGGGAGTGAGCGGGCGCCTGGCGAACTTGACGAGGTCGGTCTCGTCGAGGAGCGCGGCCAGGCGTGCGTGTGGCACCGCCCGCACGGCGCGCAGCGCCGTCACGAGCTCGCTCGAGGTCAGCGATGCCCGCGCATCGGGAATGCGCAGCGCCAGGTAGTCGCGGAGGACGTCGACCATCAACGCGACGTGGCGTCCGCGCTCACCGGCGTCGACGAGCCCGAGCGATTCGATCCGCCCGAATTCGCGCTCCGCAAACGCAACCGGGTCGATCACGGCGCCCACGGCAGCGCCGCGGCTCCGCCGGCGCCACCACCACCAGAGGAGTGCGGCGATCACCGCGAGCGCGACCAGCAGCGGCCACCACTTCTTCCACCACGGGACGACGATGTCGATCGGCGGTCGCGCCGGCTTGGGCACGCGGAGCGTCGTATCGGCGGGCAGTACGGACTTCACGTGCACCACGACGGCCGTCAGCGGGAGATGCCGTGCCTCGCCCCCGACGTTGACGACGACGTCGCCGAGCCCCGCCGGAACATTGCCGACGTCCCAGGCGACGACCGTGTACGCCGCGGTCTGATCGACGCCGCCGCCGGTGACCGGGTTCGTCGTGACCGCGCGCGACGCGATCGCTTCGACCGCCGCGCCGGAATCCGGACCGGCCGGGAATTCGATCGTCGCTCCCGCTGGCGCGGCGACGCGGACGCGGATCACGATCGGATCCCCGACCGTGACAGTATCAGGCTGCGCCGAGATCCCGATGCGCACGCCGGCGGGCACCGGGCTCTGCGCGGCGACCGTGCCTAACGGTGCGACGAGCGTCACCGCGAAGCAGGCGACGAGCCGCGCCAGGAGAGCGAGCGTCAGCTCTGGCAAATGCCGCGTCGGCAGACCGGTCACCGCTTCTTCCTCGTCGCCCGATTGCGGAAGAACTTGAGCAGCGGCTCCACGTAACCGCCGTCGGTGCGCACCACGATCTCATCGATCGCCAGCCGGCGCAGCAGCTTCTGCCGAGCCAGCGTCTCTTCGGCCGTCGCCGCGGCGAAGCGCTTCCGGACGTCGGCGTCGCTGGTGTCGACGTCGATCGTCGCCCCTGTTTCCGGGTCGATGAAGCGCGCGAGGCCGATGTCCGGCAGCACGCGCTCGCTCGGATCCTCGACCGTTATGGCGACGACGTCGTGCCGCTGCGCGAGGCGCTTGAGTGGACGCTCGATCTCGGCGTCGAGGAAATCGGAGATGATGAAGATGATCGTGTGCTGCCGGAGCATGCGTGCGAGATACTGCAGCGCGCCGGTCACGTCCGTCTTGCTGCCTTTCGGTTCGAAGGCCAGCAGGTCGCGAATGAGCCGCAGCGCGTGACGCCGCCCCTTCTTCGGAGGCAGCACGTGCTCGATGCGATCGGTGAAGAGCATCGCGCCGACGCGGTCGTTGTTGCGGATCGCCGACATGCCCAGCACCGCCCCGAGCTCGCTCGCCAGCTCGCTCTTGAAGCGACCCTGCGTGCCGAAGCGCTCCGATCCCGAGAGATCGACGACGAGCATCACCGTCAGCTCTCGCTCCTCGACATAACGCTTGACGAAGGGCCGGCGCATGCGCGCAGTGACGTTCCAGTCGATCGAGCGCACCTCGTCGCCGGGCTGGTACTCGCGCACCTCGGCGAACTCCATCCCCTGCCCCTTGAACACGGAGTGGTATTCGCCGGTGAACAGCGAGTTCACGAGCCCGCGCGTGCGAAGCTCGATGAGCTTGACTTGTCGTAAAATCTCCGGCGGGACGCCGACGCGCTTTTCCGGCGCCCCGGTCGCGCGCGCCGCATCCGCCGCGCGCGACGGCGCGACGCTCGGGCTCACGGGCTCTCGATCTTGTCGAGCACGCGACGCACGACCTCGTCGCTGGTGACGTCTTCCGCTTCCGCCTCGTAAGTGGTGATCACGCGATGGCGGAGAACGTCAGGCACCATCGACTTCACATCGTCAGGGGTGACGAATGCGCGGCCGCGCAGGAACGCGTGCGCGCGTGAGGCCTGCGCCAGCGCGATCGTCGCACGCGGGCTCGCACCGAACTCGATCAACGGGACGAGATCCTTGAGCCCCGACTCGGCCGGGCTTCGCGTCGCCTGGACGATGTCGACGATGTAGTCGACGATGCGGTCGTCCATGTACAACTCGGTGATGCGGTGTCGCGCTTCCATGATCGCGCGCGGCGTCGCGACGTGATTGATCGCGATGGGATCGCCGCTCGCCATCCGGCGCATGATCTCCTTCTCCTCGTCGCGCGTCGGGTAGCCGACACGAAGCTTGAGCATGAACCGATCGACCTGCGCTTCCGGAAGCGGATAGGTGCCCTCCTGCTCGATCGGGTTCTGCGTCGCCAGCACGAGAAACGGCTCCTCGAGCCGGTACGTCGTCCCGCCGATCGTCACCTGCTTTTCCTGCATCGCCTCGAGCAGCGCGGCCTGCACCTTCGCCGGCGCGCGATTGATCTCGTCGGCGAGGATGATGTTCGCGAAGATCGGGCCCTTCTTGATGTTGAACTGCCCGGTCGACTGGTCATACACCTGCGTCCCGAGCACATCAGCCGGGAGAAGATCCGGGGTGAACTGGATCCGCTGAAAGGTCGTGTCGATCGTCTCGGCGAGGGTGCGGACCGTTAGGGTCTTCGCGAGCCCCGGGACTCCCTCGAGCAGCACGTGACCGCCGGTGAGCATGCTGATGAGCAGCCGCTCGACCATGTATTCCTGCCCGACGACGCGCTTGCCGACTTCACGCAGCACACCTTGCACGAGAGCGGTATCCGCCCCGGGCGCGACCTGAGTTGACACGATGGATCCTCGTTGGAGTGCACTGCTTCGCCCTGCCCACTGCCAGCTATCCCCGATTCAAGATCGGGGCCGGGGCGCGGGTCGTCCAGCCGCTGCGCTCGCGACGATCGAGTCGATGACTCGCCGCTCGCGCGAGAGCATCGGCCGCGTCGCGCCCGTCGGCAGGTCGCCCAGTTCCACAGGTCCGAATTTCGTACGAAGAAGCCCGAGAACCTCGAGATCGAGCGCTTCGCATAGCCGGCGGATCTCGTGCGTGCGTCCTTCGCGAATCGTCATCGCGAACTCCCACACACCCCGCCGCAGGTTGCGAATCGTGATGTCCTTCGGCCTCACCACGCCATCGTCGAGATCTACCCCGCGTTCAGCAAGGCGTGCCGCGGTCTCGGCATCGCCGCGGACCGTCGCGATGTAGCGGCGCTCGACCTCGCGGCTCGGGTGGGTGAGCGCATGCGCGGCGTCGCCATCGGTGGTGAGGAGCAACACGCCTTCGGTCATGAAGTCGAGCCGGCCGACATAGACGAGACCCGGCACGTCGCGGACGATGTCGAACACCGTCTTGCGTCCCGTTCCGTCGGGGCGCGAGGTGAGCACGCCCGCCGGCTTGTTGAGCACATACCAGACGTGCTGCTCGCGCGGCGCGGCGATCGGTTTTCCATCGACGAGGATCGCGTCCGTCGCCGGGTCGACGCTCTGCCCTGTCCTGGCAACCACCCCATTGATCGTGACGCGACCGGCTGCGACCAGCTCTTCGGCCCCGCGGCGCGAGGCGACCCCCGCACGGGCAAGCGCGCGCTGGATGCGCATCGACTCGTCGCTCACGCGGCGCCCTGCGGTGCAGTCGCGGCCGTCTCGGTCGCGGGCGGTGCGGCGCTGCGAAGAGCGACCGCGAGCTCGTCGGCGCGCGGCAGCTCATCGAGGTGCCGAAGCGCGAACTGCTCGAGGAACGCGGGCGTCGTCCCGTAGAGCAGCGGACGGCCGAGACCTTCGCCGCGGCCGACGACGTCGATCAGTCCGCGCTCGTGCAGCGACTTGAGCACGCCGCCGACAGCGACGCCGCGAATCTCCTCGATCTCGGCGCGGCCGATCGGTTGGCGATAGGCGATGATCGCCAGCGACTCGAGCGCTGCCGCAGAGAGTCGCTGCGGACGCGCCGCGAGCTGCGCACGTTCGATCGCCTCGGTGTATTCCGCGCGCGTCAGGATCTGCCAACCCTCGCCGATCTCGACCAGCTCCACGCCATGACCTTCCTGGTCGTAGTGCTCGCGCACCTCGTCGAGCGCGGCGCGCAGCGCCGCAGGCGAGGAATCAGGATCGAGCGCTGAGAGCTCGTCGAAGGGGATTGGGCGGGCGCTCGCGAAGAGCGCGGCCTCAAGCAGCTTCGCCAGCGATGTCACGGACGATATCCACGGAAGCAAAGGGTCTGGGCTGGAAGACGCGCAGCTCGCCGAGCTTCGCCATCTCGAGGATTCCTAGCAGTGTCGACAGCACCTGCCACGGCTCGGCGTCGGCCGAGAGCAGGTCGCCCCACCGCGCGCGCTCGCGGATGGCGAGGACCGCGCGAATGACCGTGATCGCACCGGGAACGTCGAGCGGACGCGCGACGACCTCGTGCATCGCCGGCTGCCTAACGGCGCGGAGGATGCGATCGACGGCGCCGAGCAGCTCGGGGAGCGAGAGCGAAAGCGCGACGGGCGGCGGCGGCGCGATCGAGGTCTGGACGTAGGTGCGCGCGAACTGGTTGCGCCGCATCTCGCCGCGCCGCTCGAGCAGGTCGACGACCTCGCGCATCTGCTGGTACTCGAGTAGCCGACGGACGAGCTCCGCGCGCGGATCTTCCCACTGGTCGTCGCCTTCCCCGCGCGGGAGCAGCATCTGCGCCTTGATGCGGAGCAGGCGCGCGGCCATCTCGAGATACTCGGCCGCGTCGTTCAGCTCGAGCGTCGAGATGCGCGCGAGAAACTGCTCGCAGATGCGGGCGATCGGAATGTCGTATATGTCGACCTGCTCTTCGCGAATGAGGGCGAGTAGCAGATCGAGCGGACCGGAAAACGTGCCGGCGTCGACGAGGAACGCGGGCATCGCCGAGTCGCCGTGGAAGGCGCGAACCGTCTCGGCCGTGGCGTGCGCATGTTCGAGGATGCGTTCGACGTGCGCCGAGCGTTCGGGCGCCGGACCGTCAGGCAGGGCGGCGCTGGTCACCCGGGGCCGCCCCACGGTGCGAGGGGATTCGCGAACAGGTGCCCCGCGTGGCCGGCGAGGGTCCACGACCAGATCGAGAGGTGTGTCGCCGGCGCGAGCCAGTAACTCAGGAACGGCGTCTCGAGGAGGAAAAGCAGGATGATGATCCCGAAGAAGCCGACACGCTGATAGCCGAGCGCCCAGCCTGGCGGCAGGATGTACTTGAGGACGTGCGAGCCGTCGAGCGGTGGAACCGGGAGCAGGTTGAACGCCGCGAGCCAGAGGTTGATCAGCACCCCCCATCCCATCATCGCCTGGAGCAGCGCCTGGCTCTCGCCGAGCGCGGGGATGATCGGGATCAGCCCGATGATGGTCATCAGGATGGTGCAGACGATCGCGAGCGCGATGTTGGTGACGATTCCGGCGAGGGAGACGATGATGTCGCCGCGCTTGAACTGTCGGTACTTCCGCGGATTGACCGGCACCGGCTTCGCGCCTCCCAGGATCGGCCCGCCGAAGATCGCGAGAACGACCGGGAGGATGATCGTCATGAACGGATCGATGTGCTTGATCGGATTGAAGGTCAGCCGACCGAGCATGAGCGCGGTGTCGTCCCCCTGCTTGAGCGCCGCATACCCGTGCGCGACCTCATGCGCGACGACGGAGAACAACAGCACCGGCGCGGAGAGGATGAATGTCTGCAGGGCCTGACTGTCCACCGGCGGCGTGTGTGAGGGTCTGCGGAGGGAACGCGTCGAAGCGACGAGGTCAGTCGCGTCGGGGACGCGTGCGGCGCACCGGTGGCGCGCGACGCGCGCGGGAACGGCGAAGCGAAGTGCGCGAAAGCTAGCCCGCGCCGTAGAGGGTGTAAAGCCATGCGCTGGCTTGACATCCCCCGGCGGGCCCGGCATATTTCGAGCTTGTTCCGGTCGCGCCACGAGTGTCCGCGGGCGCGTCCACCATCAGATAATTCTGGAGATATCGTGCCGAACATTCGCTCCGCGAAGAAGGATATGCGGAAGTCGCGCGCCGCGGCGATCCGCAATCGCGCGCAGCGCTCCGCGCTCCGTACCGCCCTCAAGAAGTCGCTCGCCCCGACGGCCAGCGCCGATGAGCGGTTGAGCGCAGTCAGCCTCCTCGACCGCGCCGCGCGGAAGGGATTGATCCATCCGAACAAGGCGGCGCGCCACAAGTCGCAGATCGCGCGCGGCGCGTAAGGGTTCGCGCCGCCGTTCGTTGTTCGACACGGCGACGAACGATGAGCGAGCGCGCGCTGCCGCGCGCGACTTCGGCCGGATGCGGCGCCAGGAACAGCGTTGCGAAAAAGCGAGAGGGCCCGATCGACATTGTCGATCGGGCCCTCCGCGTTTCACACCGCCTCACAGCCAACGCAGGTCCGCCGCCGTGGGGCGCCGGGGCGCGGGCCCGCGCAGCGAGGAGCGAAAGCCCGGGTGTACAGCCGGGC
>JAICUE010000047.1 GCA_025936015.1 Gemmatimonadaceae bacterium | reverse complement strand
GGCCGGGCGCGCAGGGCGCGGACAGCGTGCGGTCCGCCGTCGAGTCGGCGATGCGGCTGTACAACCTGATCGAGGCGCACACCGGTGTCTGACGAGATCCGGCGCCTCAGCGACGAGCTGGCCCGCGAGCCGGCGAGCCTCGTCTTCCTCCCGTTAGGCGAAGCACTCCGCCGGCAGGGGCAGACCGACTTCGCCCTCAAGGTCGCGCTCCGCGGCCTCGAGCGGCACCCGCACAACGCCGACGCCCACGATCTGCTCGCCCGGATCGCGGTCGATCGCGGTGAGCTCGAGCGCGCCTTCGACGAGTGGGACATGGTGCTCCGCTTCGCGCCGCGTCACGCCGGCGCGAAGAAGGGGATGGGTTTCGTGCTCTTCCGGCAGGGGAAGCTCGAGGACGCGGAACGATACCTGGCCGAGGCGATGGACGCCGATGGCGAGGATCAGAGCACGATCGCCGCACTGGCCCACGTCCGTCGCACGTTAGGCAGGCCCGTCTCGGAGATGCCACCCGCGCCGGTGCGCCCGTCCGACGCCGGGAAGGCGGCGATGCCGCCGCTCCCCGAGCTCCCGCTGCGCCCGCGGGCGAGCGGCGAGACGCGGGCCGCGGATCTCCAGCGGCCGAGTGGCGAGACGCGTGCGGCCGATTTGCTGAAGCCCGCGCCGTCCGGTGGCGCGCTCCCCGAGCCGCCGTGGCTGGCCGACTCACTGCGGAAAGCCGCGCAGGCCGCCGCACCGGCCGCGCCCGCGCCGGACATCGATCCGCGCGAGCTCGCGGCGCTGTCGCGCAATCCGCGGGCACTGTTCGCCGACCTGATCGGCGATGCCGACCAGACCGCGCTCCTCCTCGATGCCGACGGCTTCGTCCTCGCCGGTGCGTATCTCGCCGGCGACGGCAACGACGTGGCGCAGGAGGTGGGCGCCGAGTTGTCCGGCGTCAGCGACGAGGCACAGCGGGCGATGCGCCACCTCGAGCTCGGCGATTGGCAGCAGATCATCGTCGAGACGGAGGTCGCGACGATCGCGCTCGCCCCCGGCCCGCGCAACGGGCTGCTGCTCGTCGCCGCCGACGGGGCGATGCCGTTAGGCATGGTCCGGCGCTTCCTCGATCGCGCCGCGGCGCGGGCGCGGCGCTTCGTCGAGGGGGTCGCATGAGCGCGACACCGTTCGCCGAGGTGCTCGCCTCGCTCACGCGGCAGCGTGGGGTGCTCGGCAGCATGGTCGTCAGCGAGGCCGATGGCATCATCGTCGACTCCAACCTGCAGATCGGCGTGAAGGGGAACGTCGTCGCCGCGCTGGCCGCGTCGCTCTACCGCAAGGCACGGCTGTCGGCGGCCGCTGCCGGCTTGGGTACGGCGAACTTCGTCCAGCTCGAGGCCGAGAGTGGCCGCGTCTGCGCGATCGGGCGCGGCGACCTGCTGCTGGTGACGGTCGCGGAGTCGCGGGCGAACGTCGGGCTCATTCGGGTCGAGATGCTGCGTGCGACACCGGTGCTCGACCAATGAGCGGCCGGGGAGCGGTGCGATGACGGTCGCCGTCGTCGAGAACTGGGTCGAGGAGCCGCTCAAGCGGTTCGTCGCCGACGCGCGCGTCCGCCTCGCGCTGCTCCTGCATCCGAGCGGGCAGGTGCTCGGGCAGTCGGGATTCACCCGCGCGGTCGACGTGATGTCGGCCTGCGCGCTCGCCGCGGCGATCCACGCCTCGGCGGGAGAACTGGGCAAGCAGCTGGACGGCAAGCCCTTTCACGTGCTCCATCACGCGGGACGCGAGCGGCAGATCTTCATCGCTCCGGCACAAACACGCCGGGGTCTCTACATTTTCCTGTCCGTCTTCGACCATGAGAGCTCACTCGGCCTGGTGCAGCTCTACTACGCCGAATTCGAGCAGCGGCTCGCCGCCGCGGCGCCCGTGGAGGAGCCATCCGTACCCGTGCTCGCCGAGAACTTCGAGCGGGACCTGAATCACAACCTCGCCGCGCTCTTCGGGCGCGCCTAACGCTCCGCCACCGCCTCCGTGTCCCTCGTCAACTACGCGACCCGCGAGATTACCTGCAAGATCGTCTACTACGGCCCAGGGCGGTCGGGGAAGACGACGAACTTGCACTACATCTATTCGCAGGTCCCCGACGACCGGAAAGGAAAGATGGTGTCGCTGGCGACCCAGACTGATCGCACGCTGTTCTTCGACTTCCTGCCACTCGATCTCGGCCAGATCTCCGGGTTCACGACCAAGTTCCAGCTCTACACGGTGCCCGGGCAGGTGTACTACCAGACGACGCGCAAGCTCGTCCTGCAGGGCGCGGACGGCGTCGTCTTCGTCGCCGACAGCCAGGCGCGCCAGCTGCAGGAGAACATCGAGAGCATGCAGGACCTGCATGCGAACCTCGGCGAGCAGGGCATCGATTCACGGCAGATCCCGCTCGCGATCCAGTACAACAAGCAGGATCTCCCCGCCGACATGATCCTGACGGTGCCGGAGCTCGAGGACGCACTCAACTTCTGGGGCGCGCCCAACTTCGCCGCCGACGCGCTGCATGGACACGGGGTCTTCGAGACGCTGCGCGGAATCTCCGAGTCGGTGCTGAAGAAGCTCAGCGCGGGCGCGGGGGCCCGTTAGTGCAGCCTGACGCGCGCTTCCGCTTTGAAAACTTCGTCGTCGGCTCGGCCAACCGGCTGGCCGTCGCCGCGGCGCGCGCCGTCGCGGAAGCTCCGGGATCGGCGTACAACCCGCTGTTCGTGTACAGCGCATCGGGGCTCGGCAAGACGCACCTGGCCTCGGCGATCGGCAACTACGCGAAGCAGCTCCAGCCGACGCTGCAGACCGAGTACGTCACGCTCGACGACTTCGTCGAGCAGCTCCACGCCGCGATCTCGATCGGGCAGACGCTGAGCTTCACGCAGCGGTACGCGCACGTCGACATGCTGTTGATCGACGACGTGCAGTTCCTCACCGGCCGCCGCGAGACGCAGAGCGAGATGCTGCGGCTCTTCAACCTCCTGCAGGGAAGCGGGCGGCAGATCGTGATGACCAGCGACCGCCCGCCGAACGAGATCGCCGACGTCGACGAGCGGCTCGTCTCGCGGCTGGCTGGCGGATTGATCGTGGACATCGGGCCGCCGGACTACGAGACCCGCGCGGCGATCCTCCGGAACAAGTGCGAGGAGCGCGGGGTCACGCTCAGGCCTAACGTTCTCGACGAGCTGGCGAAGACCGAGTTCGCCAACGTCCGCGAGCTGCAGGGTGCGCTCAACCGGGTGATCGCCCAGCAGCAGCTTGGCGGCCCGGTGCGGACCGACCAGGTCCGCGTCGTGCTCGGTGAACCGGCGCCGTCGTGGCGCGCACCGACGCCGGCGAAGGAGATGGGCGGCGAGTACCTCAGCTTCCTCTCCGACGTCGCCAGCGTCGTCGCCCAGAACGTCGAGGGGTGGCGGATGCGCGTGAGCGAGGCGATCGCCTTCTGGAACGGCGAGGGGTATCGCACCGCGGTGCTCGAGCGGGCGCTGCACCTCAAGAAGCAGCCGGACATCGAAGGGCTGCTCGGGATGTACACCGCCGCGATCGAGCGGCTGCGCGCGCTCGAGACCGAGGTCAACACCCTCGATCCCGCGTTAGGCGCGAGCGAGGCGTTCCGCGATCCCGAGCGCGTCAACGAAGCGGAAGAGATGGTCCGCCGCGCGCAGTCGGGTGAGATTCCCCCGCCCGGGCCGTCGGCCGCGTTCACGCGCGCCGGCTACGAGGTCAGCCCCTCGAACCAGATGGCGGTGAAGGCCGCCGACGCGGTCGCCGCCGATCCGGGCGGAAAGTACAACCCGCTGTTCATCCACGGACCCAGTGGAACGGGCAAGACGCACCTCGCCAACGCGATCGGCAACGAGATCGTCGAGGCGAGCGGCGGCGCGATCGCGGTGTCGTACGTCAGCGCCGGCGAGTTCATCGACGAGCTGATCGCGGCGCTGCAGGAAGGCACGCTCGAGCGCTGGCGCGCCCGCTATCGCGCCGCGGGGGCGCTCATCATCGACGACGTCCAGTTCGCGGCGGGGAAGGAGCGGACGCAGGAAGAGCTCTTCCACGTCTTCAACGTGCTGCACACCGAAGGGAAGCAGATCGTGCTCACGAGCGACCGCGGGCCGAAGGAGCTCGAGGGGCTCGAGGACCGCCTGCGCTCGCGCTTCGAGGGCGGCCTCGTCGTCGGGATCGACCAACCGGACCGCGCGCTTCGCGAGAAGCTCTACGCGCGCTACCTGAGCATGGTCGAGCCTCCGGCCGAGGCCGGGCTGCTCGAGTATCTCAGCGACCGGCCCGCGGCGAGCGTGCGTGAGATCATCGGCACCGTCAACCGGCTGGTCGCGGCGGCCGACGTCGCCGGTGTGACGTTAGGCGTCGACCTCGCGCGGACCGAGCTCGAAGGGGTGGGATCGGCCCCCGCGCCGGCGCCGGTGAACGCGCGCGCGATGGACGCCTTCTTCCTCGACGACGAAAAGGTCGTCTGGGACTGGCCGGACGTGTCGGGCCGCGCGATCGAGGAATGGCGATGACCGCCGGATCGCAGAACGCCGGGGCCAGGTAGCCCGATGGCGATCAAGGGCTCACTCAAGGAAGCGTCGCTGCCTGACGTTCTTCAGCTCCTGTCGATGGGGAAGAAGACCGGCTGCCTCAGCGTCACGCACCGCAACAACTTCGGCTACATCTACTTCGACAAGGGACGCATCAACTATGCGTCGATCGTCAACCGGCGCGACCGGCTCGGCGACATCCTCGTCAAGAGCGGGCTGATCTCCACCGAGCAGCTGCTCGAGGCGGTCCAGCTACAGGAGAAGCAGCGCGACAAACGGTTAGGCGAGATCCTCATCTCCCAGGGTGCGATCTCCCGCGAGGAGCTGCACCAGCAGATGCGCGTGCAGATCGAGGAAGCGGTTTACTACCTCTTCACCTGGACGCAGGGCTCGTTCAACTTCGAGGCGGACATCCGCCCCGAGGAGCAGGATTTCCTCGTCTCGATCAACCCGGACGCGCTGCTGCTCGAGGGGGCGCGCCGCGTCGACGAGTGGTCGATGATCGAGAAGAAGATCCCGAGCTTCGACATCGTCTTCGACATCGATCGCGCCCGGCTCGCCGCCGCCGAAGCGGCGCTGACTGCCGAACAGGAGACGCTGATCGGGTTGATCGACGGACGTCGCGATGTCGCGACGCTGATCGACGATTCGGGGCTCGGTGAGTTCAGCGTCGGCAAGGCGCTCTACGGACTCGTCACCGCCGGCTTCCTCACCCGCGTCGGCAAGAGCAAGGCACCGGAACCGGCGGTCTCCGACGTTCGCGTCGACGAGCACCGGAACCTCGGCATCGCGTTCTACAAGACCGGGATGCTCGAGGAAGCGATCCGCGAGTTCCGTCGCGTCGTCGACCTCCGGCCCGGCGACGGCGCGGCCGGCTTCCACATGGGGCTCGTCCTCATGCGGCAGGGCAAGTGGCCGGATGCGGCGAACGCCTTCCACGAGGCGGCCTCGCAGCCCAACGCGAAGTTCGCGGTGTTCCACAACCTCGCCTACGCGCTCGAGCGGCTCGGCCGTTATGACGAGGCGCGCGCGGCACTCGAGGAGGCGGCCGCCCGCGGCGGGGCCAGCGACGCCCGCGTCCAGACATCGTTAGGCGTCCTCTCGCTCCGGACCGGCGACGTCGCCGCCGCCGACGCCGCGCTCGCCGCGGCGCGCCCGCTCTGGGGGAAGCGCCCGCCCGCCGCTGCCTGGTTCCACTACGCCGCGCTCGCCGCCGCGCTGGCCGGCGACCTCGATCGCGCGTCGGCGCTGCTGGCCGAGGGGATCGGCGTCCACAGCCACGCCGCCCCGCTGTTCAACAACCTCGCCGTCGCCCAGGAACGGCGCGGCAGCCTGCAGGAAGCGTCGGTCACCGCCGAGCGCGGATTGCACGAGGACGCGAGCGTGCCGCAGCTCCACAAGAACGTCGGCGACTATCTCTATCGCAACGCGCAGTACGACGAGGCCCTCGACGCCTACACCCGCGCGATCAAGCTCAACCCCGCGTTAGGCGACGACGTGTACATGAAGCTCGGCAACATCCGCTACAAGCGGCAGGAACGCGAGGAAGCGGTGAAGTGCTGGGAGCGCGCCCTCGAGCTCGATCCCGACAACCAGATCGTCCGCACCAACCTCGACGCGGTGCGGAAGGTGCTGCAGTGAGCACCACGCTCGACGACGCGCAGTTCCTCGAGCTCACGGCGAAGATCGCGCGCGAGCGCGAGTTCCGCTGCGGCAGCTACAAGGAGAAATGCCTGCGCCGCCGCATCGCCGTCCGGATGCGCGCCCGCGGCGTGCACACCTACGCCGACTACGCGCGCCTCCTCGACGGCGACAGCGTCGAGTGGGACAAGCTGATGGACGCGCTGACCATCAACGTCACGAAGCTGTTCCGCAACTGGGAGACGTACGGGATGCTCGCCGATTCGATCGTCCCCTCGCTCTGGGCCGCCCACCACGATCAGGTACGCGTCTGGAGCGCGGGGTGTTCGTCGGGGGAAGAGCCGTACTCGCTCGCGACGCTCTTCTACCGCGCCGGCGAAAAGAGCGGGCGGCCCGCGACGCCGCAACGGCTGAAGATCCTCGGCACCGACATCGACAAGCGCAGCCTCGATGCGGCGCGGGCGGCGCTGTTCGATGAAGACGCCTTCGCCGACACGCCGAAGGAATACCGCGATCGCTACTTCACGCCGGAATATCCCGCGACCGTGTTGCCGGCGATCAAATCGCTCGTCGCCCTCGAGCGCCGCGATCTTCTGCTCGAGAGCGCGCCCCCGGGCGGCTTTCACATGGTCGTCTGCCGCAACGTCCTGATCTACTTCGACCGCGAATCGCAGGAGATGCTCTTCCAGCGCTTTCACGACGCGCTGCTTCCCGGCGGGATCCTCGTGCTCGGGAAGGTTGAGACGCTCCTCGGAAATATTCGGAACAAGTTCGCCCCTATCGAGGCGCGCGAACGCATCTATCGGAAGCTGTGAGTGATCTTCGAGTAAAAGTCGCCGACTTCGCCGTGGCCAGGGGCCAGGGGGTCATCTCGACCATCGGTCTTGGTTCCTGCGTCGCGATCGCGATCTACGACAAGCAGACGCGCATAGGCGGGATGGCGCACGTGCTGCTCCCGAGTGAAGGGCTGTCGCGCGACAAGGAGAACCGCGCGAAATTTCCCGGCAGCGCGGTGCCGCTTCTCCTCGAGGAGATGAAGAAGCTCGGCGCCCGCGGACCCTTCACCGCGAAGATCGCCGGCGGCTCGAGCATGTTCGGCACGCTCATGCCCTCCGGCGGGATCAACATGGGCGAGCGCAACGTCGCGTCGTCGCGCCAGGCGTTGAGCGACGCGGGGATTCCACTGGCCGCGCAGGACGTCGGCGGCGACTACGGACGAAGCGTCTACTTCCATCTCGACGACGGACGCGTGCTGGTGCGATCGCTCAAGTCCGGTGACCGCGCCCTTTAGGCGACACACCGTTCTCGTCGTCGACGACAGTGCGTTCATGCGCAAGGTCGTCACCGAGATCATCGACGGGTCCGAGGCCTTTCGCGTCGTCGGCACCGCGCGCAACGGTCACGACGCGCTGCGCCAGATCCACGCGCTCGATCCCGAGATCGTCACCCTCGACGTCGAGATGCCGGAGCTCGACGGGCTCCAGACGTTAGGCTACATCATGTCGGAGACGCCGCGGCCGGTGGTGATGCTCAGCGCGGCGCAGGCGAAAGGGCGTGACGACCCGACGCTCCGCGCCTTGGAGCTCGGGGCGCTCGACTTCGTCCGCAAGCCGTCCGGCCCGATCAGCCTCGACATGGACAGCGTCGCCGCGACGCTGCTCAACGCGCTCGCCGCCGCGCTGCAGGTAAACCTCGGCGGCGTGCGGATGCTCGCCCGGCCGCGGTTCGTGGCGCAGCCGGTTCGCACGACGCACGCACCTGGTGCAGTGAGGGCGATCGCGATCGCCGCATCGACCGGCGGCCCGCGCGCACTCGCCGAGGTCGTGCCCGGGATCCCCGGCGACATCGGGGCGGCGGTGTTCATCGTCCAGCACATGCCGAAGGGATTCACCAAGTCACTCGCGCAACGGCTCGATGCGTTGAGCCCGCTCCGCGTCGTCGAAGCGCAGAACGGGGAGACGGTCGAGAGCAATTGCGCCTACGTCGCCCCCGGCGGCTTCCACATGAAGGTCGTCCGCGACCGCGAGCGCGTGCTCATCTCGCTCGATGAGTCGCCGTCCATCCACGGAGTGCGTCCCGCCGCCGATCCGCTCTTCCGGTCCGTGGCCGCGGTGTTCGGCGCCGAATCGGTCGGTGCGGTGCTTACCGGCATGGGGCGGGACGGGGCGCAGGGACTTCGCGCAATTCGGGACGTTGGGGGGAGGGGAATCGTCCAAGATCAGGCGACGTCGACGATCTATGGCATGCCCCAGGCTGCGCTCGCGACCGCGGGCGCCGAGCGGATCCTTCCGCTCGGGCAGGTGGCAGCCGGGATCGTCGAGCTGCTCGGCGGTTCGCGCCGAGCGTCGTCATCAGGACTGCAGCAGCCATGATCGAGGAATACTGGTCGTTACAGCGCAAGCCATTCGCGAACTCGCCGGATCCGGCGTTCGTGTACCACTCGCCGGCATTCGACGAGGGGTTCGCCCGGCTGCTCTACGACGTGACGGAGATCCGCGGCGGGCTGTCGCTCATCACCGGCGACATCGGCTGCGGCAAGACGATGCTCGCCCACGCGCTGGTAGCGAAGCTCGCCGGGACGCCGCATGAAGTGAGCGTCCTCTCGACGCCGAAGCTGACGCCGGTGCAGCTCCTCCAGGCCGTCGCGATGTTGACCGGGATGGAGAAGGCGCCGCGCGCCAAGCACCTCCTCGTGCCCGCGTTAGGCGCCCACCTCGCCGCCGTGCATGCAACCGGACGCCGTCCGGTGCTGCTGATCGACGAAGCCCAGCTCGTCCCGTCGTCGCTGCTCGAGGAGATCCGGCTGCTCACGAACTACGAGGGCGTCGCCGACAAGCACGTTCACGTCGTCCTCCTCGGCCAACCCGAGCTCCGCGAGCGAATCGCCAAGGCCCCGCAGATCGACCAGCGCATCAGTCTCCGCTTCCACGTCGACCCGCTCGACGCGGACGACGTGCCGGCCTACGTCCGCCACCGGCTGAACGTCGCCGGCGCGGGCGAGCGGCCGATCTTCGGCCAGGACGCGATGGCCACTCTCGCCACGCGCGGCGCCGGCGTCCCGCGGGTCATCAACACGCTCGCCACGCAGGCGCTCTTCGTCGGCGCGATGCGCGGGCTGAAGACACTCGACTCGTCCCTGGTCGGCGACGTCGCCGACGACGCGGCATGAAGAAGAAATCGAAGATCAGCTATCGCGACCTGGCGAAGCTGGAGGCGCCGGCGGTTCCGCCGCAGCGGGCGGAGGCCTCCGCGATCCCGATCCCTGACGCCGCGGTGCCGGTAATCCCCGCTCCGCCAGCGGCCCCGGCGCCAGTCGCGCCGCCAGCTGCGCCGCCGCCGCGCCGCGTTTCCTCGCCGATCGACGTCGCCGCCACGTTGCGCATCACGCCACCGTTAGGCGTCGCCGCCGTGAAGCCCGCCGAGCCGCGTGCCGCGGCACCTGGCGCCACCCCCGTCGCCGAGCCCGCGCTCGCCGCGACGGTCGAAGACTACGCGACGAGCCTCATGCGCCGGCTCGCCGCGATGGCGCCGGTCGAGCTCGATGACGAGGCACAGCTCGAGAACGACCGGCGGCCGTTGCGCGAGCGCGTCCACGAGCGCACCGGAACCGCCGATCTGCTCATGTTCCGCATCGGCAACGAGCTGTTCGCGACCGACCTCGCGTCCGTCGAAGAGGCGGTCACCCTCCCGAAGATTCACCATCTCCCGGAGATGCCGGCCGCGATGCTCGGCGCGTTCAACCTGCGCGGTCGCCTGACGCCGGTGTATTCACCGTCGCACGTGATCGGCGTTCCGCTCCGCGGCGCGGCACAGGCCGCGCTGCTCGTCCACGCCGACAGCCGCCGGCTCGGCCTGGCCGTCGACGACGTCGAGGATGTGTTCCAGGTGGACCTCGCCACCGTTCGTGAAGCACCCGGGACCGACGACACCGACGGCATCCTCCTCGGCGTCGCGCATCACGGCCAGGAACTGGTCGCGATCGTCGATGCCGAAGCACTCGTCGCCGCCTGCGTCACCGGCCACGCCATGGAGACCACAGCATGACCACCGCCGCCACGCCGACGATCTCGAAGATCGTCACCTTCCGACTCGGCGACGACCTGTTCGCCGCCGACATCTATTCGGTCGAGCGCGTCCTCCGCTTCCAGCCGCCGACACCGGTGCCTAACGTGCCGGACTGGATCGACGGCGTGATCGACTACCAGGGACGCGTCGTTCCCCTCATCAACCTCCGCAATCGCTTCGAGCTCCCGGTCGTCGAGCCGGGCCCCGAGACACGCATCCTGATCTTCAACGCCGGCGGCGAGTGGATCGGCGGCGTGGTCGATGCGGTGCTGGACGTGGCGCCGCTCGACGCCGGCAAGCTCGCGCCGCCGCCGCCGATGTTCCGCGGGCTGGCCGGCGAGTACCTGCTCGGCATCGTCAGGCGCGCCGATCGGCTCGTCGTCTTCCTCGACGTTGCCCGCCTCCTCTCCACTGGCGAGCGGCTCGTGCTCGAGCGCGCGACCGCTGCCGACACCGCTGGCGCGGCGGCTGGCGAGGCGTCGCGCAGCTGAGCGCCGCGCCGCGGATACCGGACCGGATGCCTGAACAGCAGCACCCACTGCGCGAACGCTATCGCGCGATCGAAGCGCGGCTCGTCCCCTCGCTCGCCGGAGCGGAGCGCGAGGCCGTCAAGCAGGACATCATCGCGCTCTTCAAGGCCGTCGAGGCGCAGCTCGCCGATCTCGGCGCGCTCAAGGACGAGGTAAAGAGC